>CALMQD010000517.1 GCA_937871415.1 uncultured Phycisphaerales bacterium
GATCGCGTCGGCGCTCCACTGTATGTCCGCGCCGGGCGCCGAAAAACAACGGCCCCGCATTTAGGCCGCCAGGTTCCGGTCGGGGCTTTCCGCCGTGCGTACGCACCCTCGACCGTCCCGCTTGGCGCGGTACATCGTCCGGTCGGCCCGGTCTCGGAGTTCCTCCGCCGACCCGCACCCGGATTGCCGGAGCGACGCCACGCCGATGGACATGCCCACCAGCGCGTGATGCCGGTCGTCCCGGACGTGCCCCGACGCGCACTCCCCGTCGCTCCTCGGCACATGGACTTTCAGGCGCTCGGCCTGATCGAGTTCGCGTGCGATCTCGTGGGTCGCCCGCTCGAACCGTGCCGCCAGACGCGCCGCGAGCACACCCGCCTGCGCGGCGCTGGTCATCGGCAGTACGACGAGGAACTCGTCCCCGCCGAGCCTCGCCGCGAAGTCCGATAGCCGGATCGTGCGCCGGATCGTCTCGCCCGCGGTACGGATCAGGTCGTCGCCCCGTGCGTGCCCCAGCGTGTCGTTGACGCGCTTGAGCCCGTCGAGGTCGATCATGAGGCATGCCAGGTCGCCGCCGTGTCTCTCGCAAACCGAGAACGCGGACGCGAGACGTTGGTCGGCGCTCCTCCGATTGGCCAGCTGCGTCAGAGCGTCGGTCGTCGCGAGCGACTCCAGTTCGACGACTCTCGCCGCGAGCCGCGCGTTCTCGGCGCGGAGCCGTTCGACCTCGCTCGGCACGCTGACCACTACCGGTCCGGTGACGGCCGGGAGCCTCGCGCTGTCGATCGGCTTTGCCCGCGGTTCGCCCATGCGTCGGTCTCGCCCAAGTCCCAGGCCTGCACCCGGTAACTCGATTCATCGGCCACGAGGCCGTCTGGCCCCGCCCCGGACGCTTCGACGGTGGAGCGCGACCCTCCGATCGAGCCCGGCTGTGACGACAGGTCGCCGGAACCAGTGGAGTCTCAAGCCGCACAGACGGGCAGTACCCGTGTGTCGGCGAGCAGGAGTGGGGAGGTTTGAGTCGGCACCCGGAGCCGGCTCAGATCGCGCCGGAGGCCCGGAACTTCCGCGCCACCGCGAGCTTGGCTTCGGCGCGACGCTTGAGCGCAATCGCCTTTTCACCCGCCGGGCCCTTGAGGTTCTGATCGGCCTTTCGGGTGGCGTCGGCGAGCTCGGCCTGCGCATCGCTCTCGGTCAGGTTCTCCGCGGCGACCGCGTGCGCCGCGAGAATCGTCAGTTCGTTATTGAGCATCTGCACGAAGCCGTCGGCGACGAAGAACGAGCGCGAGCCGCCCTTCGCATTCCCTCGATCCGGGAAGTCCACGCGCAGTTCACCCACGCCCATCTCGCCGACGAACGCCGACCGCATCGGCAGGAATCCCATCTGGCCGTCCCAGACGGGAAGAACCGCGGCGGTCGCCGGATCGTCGAAGACCTGGGCATCGGGCGTGATGAGTCGGCAGCGGAAGGTGGTGGCCATGGGGCCGCAACTGTAGAGCCCGGGGGTCCCCCTCGTCCATCGACACCATCGGGCGGAAGTCCCGATCCGGGGTGCCGCCGGAAGGACCCCAACCGGTACACTCTGCTCCCCCGAAGACTTCCCGATCGTTGCTGTAAGCCCATGTGGTCGTTCATCATCCGCCGCCTGCTGTACTCGATCCCCATCTACCTGGGCATCCTGCTCCTGGTGATGGCGGCACTGCGCATCAACGACCCGGTGAATGCCTACCTTGGCAAGCACGCTTCGCAGGAGCAGATCGACCTCAAGCGGCGTGAGATGGGTCTGGATCGGCCGTTCCTCGTCCAGTACGGTTCGTTCGTCGCCAATGTCGCCACGCTCGACTTCGAGCAGCCCAGTTGGCGCTACGAGACCAAGACCGTCGGCCAGATTCTGCGCGAGTCGGCCGTGCCCTCGCTCTCCCTGGCGATCCCCGCGTTCGTCATCACCACGATCGTCTCGATCGCGGTCGGCCTGATCTCGGCCTATTTCCGCGGCACGCTCATCGACCGGGCGCTCATGACCCTCATCGTGCTCGGGATGAGCGTCAGCGTGCTGGTCTTCATCATTTTCGGGCAGTACTTCGGAGCCTATTGGCTCAAGAACCGATTCGGGCTCAATCTGTTCGCCACCGGCGGCTATGAGCCGGGACTGGGCCGTTGGGCGTACTACCTGCTTCTCCCCGTGCTCATCGACGTCGTACTGGCCATGGGCTACGACACCCGGTTCTACCGCGCCGTGATGGTCGAGGAGACCACCCGCGACCACGTGACGACCGCGATCGCCAAGGGCGCTTCCAAGCCGCGGCTGCTCTTCGTGCACGTCCTCAAGAACGCCATGATCCCGATCATCACGCGGGTGATGATCAGCCTGCCGTTCCTGATCGGCGGATCGATCCTGCTCGAGACCCAGTTCCGCATCCCCGGCATGGGCAAGGCGCTCATCGACGCCATCACCAACAAGGATTTCCCTGTGATTCAGGCGTTTACCGCGATGTTCGCGGCGGTCTTCGTCCTCTCCACCATCCTCACCGACGTCCTCTACGCGCTGGTCGACCCGCGCGTGCGACTCTCCTGAACCGACGTTCCCGAAGGAAACCGTCACCGGATCTCCATGGCACTCCTCGGCCGAACCCGCAACACCCTCTTCTCGAGCCGCGCCGCTCGGAAGTTCCGACGTAACCGCATGGCGGTCGCGTCGCTCGCGGTCATCCTGTTGTACGCGCTGCTCGGGGGTTGGCTCCTGATCGCCGACGCATACGCGACGCTCACGGACCGGCGAGGGTTCGATCGTGCCGAGTCGGTCATCGGGTCGCTCTTCACCGCCCTCACGCTCGACAAAGTCGACGCCCGCGTCGGGCCGCTCCGCGTCCGAGGGTGGCTCGAAACCCCCCTGGCCGAGGATCGCGCCCGGTTCGTCGAGTATTACCTCGGGAAGTTCGAGCGTGCGCTCCGCCTGAAGGACTCGCAGGATCGCGCCGCGGCGGTGCGAGACCTGCGTTTCGCGGAGCGCCGGGTCGACATGACGCCCGAGGAACTCCTGCCCAGGGTGCGGGCCATCCGGGATCAGTACGAGTCGCTCAACGCCGTCGACGATCTCGATGCACCCGACGCACGCGGCGCCCGCGAACGACTCGCGGGCATCGAGTCCGACATCGATTCGCTCTTTGCGCCCCTCTCCGGCGTGGAAAAGGGCCTGTACGACCTGCGGATGAGCCTCGGCACCGACCGCCAGGGGCGCTCCATCGCGGCCCGTGCGATCTATTCGATCAAGGTGGCGCTGCAGGTGGGATTCGTTGTCGGGTTCGTTTCCGTGCTCATCGGCGCACTCCTGGGCGCGGCTTCCGGGTATTTCGGCGGATTCCTCGACCAGTTCATCCAGTGGCTCTTCTCAACGCTCTCGAGCGTGCCCGACCTTGTGCTGCTCGCGGTGCTGGCTTACGCGTTCACGGGCAGCATCTTCGACGATCCGTCGCGCCCCGCCCTCTCGCTCGTCCCCGTGTACATCGCGATGTGCATGACGTTCTGGATCGGCCCCTGCCGCGTCATCCGCGGCGAGACGCTCAAACTCAAGGAGCTGGAGTACGTGCAGGCCGCGAAGGCCATCGGGTTCTCCCGCTTCACGATCCTGCTCCGCCACGTGCTGCCCAACACGCTGCACCTGATGTTCATCAACTTCTCGCTGCTCTTTATCGCCGCCATCAAGTTCGAGGTCGTGCTGAGCTTCCTCGGCCTGGGGGTCAAGGCGGGCCCGTCGTGGGGGCGGATGATCGGCGAAGCCACGCAGGAGGTCATCAACGGCAACTTCTGGCAGATCGGCGCGGCGACGCTGCTCATGTTCGTCCTCGTTCTCGCCTTCAACATCCTGTCCGACGCGCTGCAGGACGCCTTTGACCCGAAACACGTTTAAGAGATTGACATCCCGCACGCAGAGACGCTTCCCGTTCCACACGTTGCGATGCCCGACTCCCGCCCCATCCTCTCCGTCTCCCATCTGACCACCCGGTTCCAGACCGATCGCGGCATCGTTACCGCGATCGATGACGTCTCCTTCGACCTTTACCCGGGCGAGACGCTCGGGATCGTCGGCGAGTCCGGGTGCGGCAAGACGGTCACGAGCAAGTCGATCATGCGGCTGCTGCCCGAACGCACCAGCCGGATCGACCCGCAGTCTCGGATCATCCTCCGCCCCGCCGTCGCCGCCAAGCCCGGCGGTCGAACACAGACGATCCCCGAGATCGACCTCGCCCACGCCAACGAGCGCACGCTCCGGAAAGTCCGCGGCGACCGGGTCGCGATGATCTTCCAGGAGCCGATGACCAGCCTCAACCCGGTTTTCACGATCGGTTGGCAGATCGACGAGGCTCTCCAGTTTCACACCGAGCTCGACCGTCAGGCCCGGCGCGCCCGGGCGCTTGAAATGCTCAAACTCGTCGAGATCCCCGACGCCGCGAGACGCATCGACCAGTATCCCCACGAGCTCTCGGGCGGTATGCGCCAGCGCGTCATGATCGCCATCGCCCTCTGCTGCGAGCCCGACATCCTCATCGCCGACGAGCCGACGACCGCGCTCGACGTGACCATCCAGGCGCAGATCCTCGAACTCATGGAGGGGCTCAAGAAGCGGCTCTCGACCGCGATCATCCTCATCACGCATAACCTCGGCGTTGTGGCCCAGGTCTGCGACCGCGTCATGGTCATGTACGCCGGGCGCGTCATCGAGACCGGCGGCGTCCGCGACATCTTCCACCACCCGCGCCACCCCTACACCCGTGCTCTGCTCGACTCGATCCCCAGGACCGGGCGCAAAGAACACGCCCGGCGCCTGCCGACGATCGAGGGCATTGTGCCGAGTCTCTACGATCTGCCCAGGGGTTGCCGCTTCGCCGAGCGATGCCCCTTCAAACAGGAACGGTGCGTCGAGATCGAGCCGGGGTTGGCGCCCGCGCCGCCGGGGGCGTCGGACGTGCCAACGTCGGACGGTGTTCCCGGTGCATCTCGATTGGTCCGCTGCCACTTCCCCCTCGCTGATGCAGCTCCGGGCGCCGAAGTTCGGGCACCTCAGCCCGGAGGAATCGGCGCATGACCACCCCGCACCCTGCAACGCCGACTCCCGCCGGTGCGCCGCTCCTCGAGGTGCGGCACTTGGTCACACGCTTCCCGGTGCGGGGAGGGATTCTCAACCGCGTGGTGGGGCACGTCCACGCCGTCTCCGGCGTGTCCTTCTCCGTGCCGCGCGGCGAGGTGCTGGGCGTGGTCGGAGAGTCGGGGTGCGGCAAGAGCACCCTGGGCAAGACCATCCTCCGCCTCGTGGAGCCGACCTCCGGCCAGGTGCTCTTCGACGGCCAGGACCTGACCACGCTGGGGCACGGCGCGATGATGCCCATCCGGCGACGGATGCAGATGATCTTCCAGGACCCTTATTCGTCGCTCAATCCGCGACTGACGATCCGGCGCATGCTCCGCGAGGTCGTCCGGTTCCACGATATCGTGCCCGCCGAGCAGACCGATGACTACATCATCGACCTCATTACGCGCGTCGGTCTGCGCAAGGACGCCGCGGACAAGTTTCCGCACGAGTTTTCGGGCGGGCAACGCCAGCGCATCGGGATCGCCCGGGCGCTGGCGGTGAAGCCCGAGTTGCTCATCGCCGACGAGCCGGTCTCGGCGCTCGACGTCTCCATCCAGGCGCAGGTCCTGAACCTGCTCATGGACCTGCAGAAAGACCTGCACCTGACGGTGCTCTTCATCTCGCACGATCTCAAGGTCGTCGAGCATTTCTGCGACCGCGTGCTGGTCATGTACCTGGGCAAGGTGGTCGAAGAACTGCCCTGCGACAACCTGCTCGACCGAGCCCGCCACCCCTACACGCGGGCGCTGCTCGCGGCCAATCCCATCGACGACCCCGATGAACGCCGTCCCATCAGCGTGCTCAAGGGCGACGTGCCCAGCCCGCTCAGGCCGCCGCCGGGGTGTCCGTTCATCGGCCGCTGCCCCGTCGCCGTCGATCGTTGCCGCAACGAGATGCCCCCGCTCGTCGCCGCTCCGACGGTCAACACGCTCACCGCCCGGCCCGCGACGCAGAGCGTCGCGTGCTGGGTCGAGACTCCGGACGCTCGCCCGAACGCGTGATCCTACTCGAGCATCGCGCCCGCGCGGCCTTCCGAGAGGGAGGGGTACTCGCCCTCGACGAAGCCTTCGAGCTTGCGACGACGCACCGGGTGCTGCAGTTTGCGCAGCGCCTTGGCCTCGACCTGACGCACGCGCTCGCGCGTGACCTTGAAGATGCGCCCGACCTCTTCGAGCGTGTAGGTGTAGCCGTCGCCGATGCCGTAGCGGAGCTTGATGATCTCGCGCTCGCGGTACGTCAGGCTCTTGAGCACCTGCTCGATCCGCTGCTTGAGCATGTCCTGGCCGGCGGTGTCGGTGGGGGCCCCGGCGCGTTCGTCCTCGATGAAGTGGCCGATCGTTGAGTCCTCGGTCTCGCCCACGGGCTTGTCGAGCGACACCGGGTGCTTGCTGATCTTCATCACGCGCCGCGTCTCGCTCACGCTCATCCCCGCACGCTCGGCGAGTTCCTCGATCGTCGGCTCAAGTCCCGTCTCCTGCAGCATCATCTTCTGGATGTTGCGCAGTTTGCTCATCGTCTCGATCATGTGCACCGGGATGCGGATCGTCCGCGCGTGGTCCGCGATCGCCCGCGTGATGGCCTGGCGGATCCACCACGTCGCGTACGTGGAGAACTTGTACCCGCGCTTGTACTCGTACTTGTCGACGGCCCGCATCAGGCCCGTGTTGCCCTCCTGGATCACGTCGAGGAACGGAAGGCCGCGGTTGCGGTACTTCTTCGCGATCGACACCACCAGCCGCAGATTGCCCCCCGACAGATCGCGCTTGGCCTGCTCGTATTCCCAGAAGACCGTGCCGATGTCCTTGCACTTGCGGACGAGCGACTGCGGCTCTTCCAGCACGAGGCTCCGCAGGCCGGCGAGCTCCTCGCGCACGACCGTCTCGTCGTCGGGGTCGACCTGGCGCGCCCCGCGCTCGATCCGGCGCAGCTCCACCTCCAGATCGTGCATCTTCTTCGCGATCGAGCGCAGTTTTCGGAACAGCGGGATGATCTTGCCCGTCCGCAGGCTCAGCTCCTCGGTCAGGGCCGCCATGCGGCGCCGGCGCGTCGCGATCCGCTCGGCGATATCGTCAACCGTTTCGGCTTCGTTCGCGGCGCGGGCGGCGCACAACGATTCCCAGTCCGCCTTGTTCAACTGCAGCAGCTTCTCAATCGTCTGCAGGTTGTAGGGGATGCGCTTGGTGATCTTCTCGCGGGCGTTGACCTCCGCCGTGCTGATACGCATCGTACGGTCGAACGGCAGTTCGCCCTTCTCCACCTGGCGGAGCATCTGGCACGCCTGTGTGATGACGTAGTCGTTCTCCAGGCACCTCCGCCGGAAGATCATCCGCGTCGTCTCGATCTTCTTCGCCAGGCGGATCTCCTCCTCGCGCGTGAGCAGCGGGATCGTGCCCATCTGCGACAGGTACATCCGGATCGGGTCGTCGATCTTCTTGGCGACGCTCGGCGCGGCGAGCGCTTCGCTGAGTTCCTTCTGCAGTTCGGCGTCGTCCAGCTCGTCGACACCGTCGTCGCTCTGGACCGCCTCGGGCTCGGGCGCCGCCCGCCCGGCGCCCGCCGGCGCAGGCTCGCTGACCCCCGTGCCCGCGACGCCCTGCATGCGGGCCTTGATCGCGACGCGCGTCACCGGGCTGATCGAGGCGCCGCCCCGTTCTCCGCCCGCGACGCTCATCGCGCGGAGCGGCTTGGCGATCCCCTTGCCCTCCCCGGTGATCTGCTCGGCGCTCACGCCGCGTTTCTTGGCCTCGCGGTAGCACCGGGCCCGATACTCGGGTTCGTCGATGAGCTCAAGGCCCTGCTGGTCGAGCAGCACGAGCAGCTCGTGGAGACGGTCCGGGTCGACCCACTCGTCGGGGAGTGTGTTGTTGAGCTCCTCGTACGAAAGCCAGCCGCGCTGGCGGCTGAACTCCACGAGTTGGGCCAATGCCGGGTGCAGGTCCAGAATCACACATGCCTCCTCTTCTACGCGCCGCCGAAGCCGCGCCGCTCACGAATCCTGAAGCGTCGAGTTGTGCGTCGCCCTGAAACCGCCGCGACGACTGTAGACACACCCCTTGTTCACTCGTCACCGGTTGACGCCGCCGCCCACCGACCTCCCACCGCCCGTCCGATCCCCGGCCCCGGCACGCGCTCCGCGCGGAGCCGTTACCAACGGATGGACTAGCCCATGGGGCGCGGGATGGTCCGCGGGTCCACGCCGATCGTCGCGGACTGTTCGCGCAGAGCGGCGATGCGCGTCGACCATTCGTCCGAGCCCGCCGCGACGCCGCCCGCGCCGGCGCTGAGTTCGCGATACGCCTGCGCGAGCCGCTCGCGCCAATGTTCCGCCAGACGCTCGGGCTTGCCCTCGACGGCACGCTCCACGCCCGCGACGAACGCCGTCGCCGCACGCCGCGCGTTCTCGTCCTCGAGCGTGGCGAGCACATTGCTCAGCGACGCCGCCTCCTCGTGCACGTACAGGTCGTGGACAGCCACGGCGATGGCGCGGCTGTGGGGGGCGCGGAATCGCTCCGGATCGAGCACCGCCCAGTGCGGTTCGTCCAGGCTCAGCAGGAGAGCCGGCTCGCACAGCACGCAAGCCAGCGCGTGCTCCGCCGCCGTCACGGGGGTCAGCGCGCCCGGCGCAGCCGGCGTCGGGGCTTCGCCGCCCGCGGGCGCTGCGCTCACGCTCCGGACTCGGGCCCGCGACAGTCGCTGGTTGAGCGACTCGGACACCGCGGGCCACTCCACGCCCGCGATCGACGCGATCTTCTTGGTGATGAGTTGCCGCCGGATCAGGTCGACGCGTCCCAGACCCAGCTCGACCATCCGTGTCACGAAGTCCTCGACCAGCCGGGCCCGCGCGGAGAGTCCCTTGTCGCTCATCGAACCGCGCAGGCGCTTGAAGAGCAGTTCGAGCGGGTCGATCGAGCGAGCCAGCACGCGGTCGAGCACTTCCCGCCCGTCGGGCCGCTTGAGCAGCTCGTCGGGGTCCTTCGCGTCGGTGGCGCTCGAGAGCATCGCGATCCGAACGTCGATGGGCTCGGCGAAGAAGACCTCGACCGCGCGCTCCGCCGCCTTCTGTCCCGCCTCGTCGCCGTCGAACAGGAGCACCACGGTGTCGGCCAATCGCCGCAGGATGCGCGCGTTCTCGACGGTCAGCGCCGTGCCGAGCGTCGCGACGGCGTTGGTGACGCCCGCCTGGTGGCAGGCGATCGTGTCCATGTACCCTTCGGTCACGATCGCGACCCGCTGTTGCCGCAGGCTCTGCGACGCCTGGAACAGGCCGTAGAGCGTCTGGGACTTGTTGAACAGCCGCGTCTCGGGGCTGTTGAGGTACTTGGGCTCGTCCTCGTCGTTGATCCTCCGCGCGCCGAACGCGACCACGCGCCCGATCTGGTCGGTGATCGGAAACATCAGGCGATTGCGGAACACGTCGTAGAGCCCGCCCGAGTCGCGCGCCTTGAGAAGCCCGGCCTCTCGGAACACGCGCGGGTCCAGCCCCTTGTTCGTCACCGTCAGCAGCAAGCCGTCCCATCGATCCGCAGACGCGCCGAGCATGAACGCCTCGGCCATCGCGGGCGAGATCTGGCGGCGCTCGATGACCTCGCGCGCCGCGCGCCCGTGCTCGGCGTGGTTCAGAATGGTCTTGAAGAACGCGCACGCCGTCTGATTGGCCGCCAGCAGGTCCGAGCGCGAGATCTCTTCGCCCGACGCTTCGACGGAATCGTCGGTCTGGTAACCGCCGGCGCCGGTCCCGCCGCCGGAACCGGCACGCCCGGCGCCGGAGGGTCGCCACGGCGTCAGTTCGATCTGGGCCCGCTGCGCGAGGAACTCCAGCGCTTCGCGGAACGACATCCGGTGGTAGTTCATCACGAACGACAGCGCATCGCCCCCGGCGCCGCAGGAGAAGCAGTGGTAGATCTGCTTGTGCGGCACGACGCACATCGAGGGCTTGTGGTCGTCGTGGAACGGACAGAGCCCGACGTACTCACGCCCCTTGGCCTTGAGCGCCAGGTGCTCGCCGATGAGGCGCACGATATCGGTCGCGTCCAGGACGCGCCGCTTGTCGTCGCGCCGATCGCCGGTCGACAGCGCTCCGCCTCCAAACCGGGATGTACCTCTGCCGCTCAGCGTCAAACGCACGCTTCCTCTCACGACGCCCACGAACGGGGCGCGGTCCTTGCCGACGGGACGGTGCACACAGACCCGGCGCCGGCATAGACCGACGACAGGCGAGCGCTCCGTCACGGCAGCGCACGAGGGGAACAGTTGCCGTGGTTCGACCTGCTGGATTCTCGGACGGTTCACCCGGACGCGATGGCACTCCTCCGTCGCACGTTTCGTGCGACGGGTCCGACGCCGGTTGCCTCTCCGGGATCCTCTTGATCCGCGTACGGCGTCGAACGAGTTTCTCGCGACGCGATGCCCGCAAAGAGTCTCGCGCCCGATCCGGATGTCGTCCAAGTCTCTCGGTCTCGTGGGGGTTTGATCGTGGCCGGATTCCGGCACGGACGCCGGGGCCAGAGCGATCAGAAGTGAGCCGAGTCCTGAACCGGGATGAAACGTAGCACACGCGGCGCAGGCGTCAAACCTGTTGCAGTCAACAACTTCAGCGTCGTCTGCCGCGACCGGCTCCCACCCGTCCATCACCGATCAACTGCTTCTCGGGCCTCTACCATCCCTCATGCGTCAGCGAATCGTGTTCCGGGGCCGCGTTCAAGGCGTGGGATTCCGTGCCACTTCGCGCTCCATCGTGCGGCAATACCCCGTTTCGGGCTTTGTCCGGAATGAACCGGATGGGTCCGTGTACATGGAGGCTCAAGGGCGGCCCGAAGCATTGGCCCGGGCACTGGATGAAATCCGACGGGCGTTCGAGTCGCACCTGACGGCCTGCGAAGTTGGCGACCTGCCCGAGCGAACCGGCGAATCAACGTTCGAAATCCATCGCTGATCCGCGGCGAGCGTGAGTCACCATGACACCCTGCGACCCATCACTGGTCCTGTTCGACATCGACGCCACGCTCATCGTGACCGGGGGCGTCGGCATCCAGGCGATGGTCGACGCGGGGCGGGAACTGTTCACCCCGGGCTTCCACGCCAACGGTATCGAGTACGCGGGCCGGCTCGACCCGCTCATCGTCCGAGACATGCTCCGGGTCAATGCCGTGGACCATCACCCGGCGCACGTCGCCGCATTTCGGGACGGATATCGCCGGCATCTGCAACGCCACCTCGCCGTGGCGCCCAAGCGGGCCCTCCCGGGCGTCCGCGACCTGCTCGCAGCACTCGGGAGCGCGCCCGGCGTCGCGCTCGGGCTGCTCACCGGCAACTACGAGGAAACCGGTTGTCTCAAGCTCCGCGCTTGCGGCATCGCGCCGGACCAGTTCGTCATCCGAGCCTGGGGCGACGAATCGCCGCACGCCGAGCCATCGCGGGATCACCTCCCGCCGATCGCGCTCGATCGGTACCACCAGCGATTCGGGCGACGTCTCGCCGGCGAAGCGGTGACGGTGATCGGCGACACGCCGCACGACGTGGCCTGTGCGCGGGCATCGGGTTGCCGGGTCGTCGCGGTCGCGACGGGCAAGCACTCGATGGACGAACTGCGTGCGTGCGGGCCGGACCTGCTGGTCCCAAACCTCGCCGACACCGAGGGCCTGCTCGCGTTTCTGCTGCGCAGACCGAGGGCGGGGAACGCGAGCCGGGGGTGATCGCGGCGGTGCCGGGTGCGATTCGCGTGTCGGCGCATGTCGCTTGTGCGATGCGCCGCAGGCGCGTCGGTATGCTCCTCCAGTGCCCGAGGTTTTCGCAAGGAAGCGAACATGCCGCTGAGTTTTTCGTCGCTCTGTTCGGACTTTTACATCAACCAGCGCCTGAACCTGAAGATGGACCTTCCGCTCCGGCGCGACACCATCCTGAGCCTGTTCGAACGCGTCCGCAAGGTCCATCCGCAGATGGACCGACTGCGCCGGTACGCCAACGAGTTTGCGCTCGAGACCTCCGCCGCGGATGATGGGCAGGCCGCGCTGCAGTGGGCGGCGGTCCGCAAGACCAGCCTGCGATCGGGCGTCGCCAATCCCGCCGGCATCGAGGAAGGGCTCGCGCTGCACCGGCTGTTGCTGGAAGTCGCGCCGTTCTACCTCGATATCAACGGGCTCGACCTCGAGCACCTGGAACTGCTCTTCGGGTTCGACCTGCACGCCCAGGGCAACCACGACGCGATTGTGTACAAGGCCCTCCTCGCGGGCTCGCCGATCGGCGCCCTGGCCGACCGCCCGGGCGCGGTCCCCGTCGAGTGCCAGCCGATGCTGGGCGTCTGCCTCAGCGACACGCCGGAGCAGCAGACGTTCCTGGAGGTCAAGACGCGATCGACGGCCGGGGGCCACTATGGCGCGGCGGGGCGGGCGGTCCGAACTTCGGAGGAGGAATCTCCGATCAGCGTCTACCTGATCGTGCGCCGGCTCGCGCCGGCCAAGGACGTGACCAGGCTGCCGCAGGTCATGGCCGAGATCGCGGGTGAAGCCCTGGAGATCATCGAATCGGTGATCGCACCGAATGTCCTCGCGCCGTTGCGGTCCTGCATTGTGACCGGATAACGATCGGAACGGGAGGGGCGGCCGGTGTCTTCCCGGGTAGAGTTCGCCGATGCAGGACGACCCCAACCCAGTCGAACAGGCCGTCGAGGCCGTTCCGCCGCGTTCGACACCGCTGGTGCACGGGCGGCACGAGTCGTCATGGTCCATCGTGCTCTGGGTCGGTGTGCTGATCGGTGTGACCGCCGTGGGCGGCTGGATCATCATGCAGGTCCGCAAGCGCATGCTCGACTCGAGGGAGAACGCTCAGCACGAAGCCGGGCTCATCGAAAACCTCCGGGCGATGCGCGACCGGGGCGAGATCAGCGAGGAGGAGTTCAACGCGACCAAGCGGCAATGGTCGGAGCGGATGAAGGAACGCCTGGCGGCCGGCACAAGCAGCGGGGGGGCCAAGGCGTCCGCAACTGCGCCTCCGGCGCGGAGTCAGATTCGGGTGCCCGCGGCACCCGGTGAACTGCGCGCGCGGCCGGGCTTTGACCTGACCGGCGCCCCGTTACCTCCGATGCCGCCGAACGATGCGCCTTCGTC
>CALMQD010000518.1 GCA_937871415.1 uncultured Phycisphaerales bacterium
CCCTCACTCACGTTCGGGCTGCATGTCAGCGCGCCGTGTGTTCAGCGGCTTGCTGGTTAGATCAGGCGGCCGGGGTGGCGGCCTGGGCTGACTCGGTCGGCGGCGTGGGCGTCGTTGTCGAAGGCGTTGGAGGAGAGGGAGGCGTGGGTCTCGCGGACGAGGGACGCGGCGACGGAGGAAGCGCCTTCGAGTGCGCTGAGGGAGTCGGCGGGGGTGTCACCGATGGCGCGGTTGAGAGCGCCGAGGGTGCGGCCGGCGGAGGGGATGGTCTTGGCGCCGCCGCGTTTAGCGATCTCGGCGACTTCGCGTTCGATCTGTTTGTCGAACTCGGTGACGGAGGTGACGATGACGCCGCGGCGGACGCCGGCGCAGAACCAGGTGGCGACGAGTGTGGCGCAGAGTCCGGCGAGCATGGGGAGGACGAGCCACTGGGCGAACATGGCGGCGGCGGAAGCGCCCTGGCGGGCGGCGTCGCTGGCGGCGACGAGGTCGGCGTAGGGCGCGAAGATGCCGGGGACGGGGAGGGAGGGCATGACGTCCTTCCAGGGGAGGACGAGACCGGCGAGGACCATGGACCAGAAGGCGGAGGTGACGGCTTTTTCGACGCCGGGGACACCGCCGCCGCCGGCGACGACGGCGCCCATGAAGACCAGGCCGCAGAGGACGACGGCGGCGACGCTGCCGAGGGCGGCGGCGAGTGTGGAGGTTTCGCGGAGGTAGGTATCCCAGGCGGTGGTGATTTTGTTGGGATCGACGGGGGCTTTCTGGGTGAGGAGGTTGCCGCGGACGCCGCCGACGATGTCGCGCTGGGTGTCCATGAGCGCGCCGGGGCCGAGGAGAGGCGCATCGGCGGAGGCGGAGCGCGCGGGCGCGGCGGCGGGATCGGCGGTGTGCTCGCGGAGGTGGGCGTTGCCCTCGACGACGCGGAGTTCCTTGGGCGGGGCGGGCTTGATCTCGTCCTGGCGGACGTCGGTGTAGTGGACGAAGCCGAAGACGAGTCCCTGGGTGACTGCGGCGAGGGCGACGACGGAGGCGCTGAGGACGACCCAGCGACGCAGGCCCTTGATGGCGCCGGAGATGTGGGGCTTAGGAACCATGACGAGCACTCCCCCTGTTGGGAAACCCTGGAGGCCCAGCCGCGGTGTGCCGA
>CALMQD010000519.1 GCA_937871415.1 uncultured Phycisphaerales bacterium
AGAGCGTCGAAGACCTGCGCAAGTTCGCGACGCAGGGCAAGACCAAGGCGAAATCGGCGACGGCGCGCGAGGCCAGCGCCGACGGGGTCGGCCGCTTCGTGGAGGTCACACTGACCATGGACGACGGCAAGCAGCACCTGCGTCGCGTGCGGCTCGAGAACGGCCAGAGCGGCGCGGAGGTGTGCGCTTCGCTCCTGCATCGACCCGGGTGATCGCGCTTCGAAGACGCGTCGAATCCCTACCGCCCCCCCGCTTCCGCGAACGGGTCTTTGAGCACCGGCGTCTCAGCGCCCGCCGGCGGCGAGTCCTGCAGCCACATGCGGCGCACCACGGGCGGCTGGATGGGCTTCTGGTCCGGGCGCACGGGCGACTTGGCGATCGCGGCGAGGGCCTCGCCGCCGCGGATGAGTTGCCCGAACGACGCGTACTTGCCGTCGAGCGAGCGTGTGCCCTCTCGGGTGAGGCAGATCACGAACTGCGACGACGCGGAGTTCGGATCGCTCATGCGGGCCATCGAGAGGACGCCGAATTCGTGGGGCAGGCGGCTGTTCTCGAGGTCGATGAACTCGCCGCACCCGCCGAGCCCGTTGCCCAAGGGATCGCCGCCCTGCACGATGTCCGGTCGCGAAGCGCCGGAGAGCGCCGCGACGCGGTGGAACGTCGTGCCGTTGTAGAAGCCGTCGCGCACGAGCGAGCAGAAGTGCAGCACCGTGTTCGGCGCCTGGTCCGGTCGCAGCGCAAACTCCATCTCGCCCACGCTCGTGTCCATGACGAGCGTCTGGCGCACGAACGCGCGGAGGCCCGAGTAGGTCTTGCGCGGGCTCTCGGGGTCGATGAACATGGGCGCACCCGATCGGTCGCTGCGCGCGGCGTAAGCCGGGGACATCATCGGCTCGAGCATGAGCGGCGCGCCGCGGCGCACGCCTTCGACGACGAGTTGCGCGCCGAGGAGCCGCGGGCGCTCATCGGTCCACAGCCGCGGGAACATCTCCGCCAGATCGACCTTGATGACGAGGCTGCGCGTCTGGCGCTGCAGTTGCGGCTCGGCCCAGATCGGCTTGACCGGCGCCGTGGCGATCGGCGAACCGCCGAGGTTGCCGTCCCGGTCGGGCTCGAACAGCAGCACGCTCGCGTTGGGCGTGGAGACCGGGGCTTCGCGCACGCCGGACGCCGGCGAATCCAGCGGCGCTTCGGGTACCGCTCCGAGGTCGATCGTGACGATCAGCGGCTGGAAGATCCCGTAGCAAGCGCGATCGGGGCGCATCCCGGCGGAATCGGGCCCGCGGTTCGCCCGCTCCGACGCGCCAGCGCTGACGACGCCGGCGCTTCCATCTTCGGCGCCTGCGCCGCATGCGAGCGCGCGGGGGCCGGCGGTCGCCAGCGCGCCGATGACAGCGCACGCGACGGCGGCGACAGGGATCCGGGCTCGCAAGTCACGCCGCGGGGTTGTGCCGAGATCGAACCT
>CALMQD010000520.1 GCA_937871415.1 uncultured Phycisphaerales bacterium
CGTTGCGAAGCGAGTCGCCCGTTCGCGTCCTGCTCCACAGTGCACGAGCCGAGGGCGTCGGGGCCTGATCAGGCGCCGATGCCGGCGCCGTCGCCCCGGAGAATCCACCTAGGATTGTCCGGAACGGTCGATGGATGTTCCGGAGACGTCGGGAATGTGCCCGACGCCGGGCAGTTGCTTTGAGCAGTCAGGAGTCGACTTGAGCGCCAAGTGGATCCGCGTCAAGCGATGGGACGATCAGCACTTGCAGGGCCCTCTGCTGCCGGTGAAGTGGATTCTGCGGGCCTTCAGTTCCATCACGCTGGCGGTGATCCTGCTGATCCTGGTGGCGATCTACGGCACGCTGGCGAGCGTGCCGGTCGGCCTGTTCGCGAAGATCCCGACGATCCTGGTGTACATCGCGACCCTGGTGGTGGCGCTGGGCGCGTTCGCGGTCGTGCCGACGTATTTCCTGACGCAGGTGGTGCGTCACCGATCGGTCGGCCTTCGCTGGGCGGTGCGGGTGCTGGGCCTGCTCGTGCTCGGCGTGGCGACGTCTTGGGTGTGGTGGCGCTGGGCCCTGCCCCTCATGCGCTACGACCCGGCGACCGGCAAGGGTTTCATGCTCTTTGCCGACTTCATCGAGCGGTACCAGGCGGTGCAGGTGCGCCGCCTGCCGGGCATGGAGATGAGCGAACTGGAGTTCTACGCCTGGTGGCCGCTCACGCTCGTGCTCCTGCTCTTCGTCCTGAATCTGGTGACGGCGACGCTGCGCCGGATCGAGTTCATCGTGCCCAAGATCGGCGTGCTGCTCGTGCACACCGGCATCGTCACGATCGCCCTGGGCTCGGTGATCTACGCGGGCTTGAAGCAGGAGGGCGACATGATCCTGCTGGCGGGGTCGCCCGCGCCCGACGGCACACCCACGGTCGGCCCGGCGTCGACCGGGTTCTTCGACAACACGGACGTAGCAATCTGGTTCAGCGTGGACAACGGACGCAACTGGGAAGCCCGCCCGGTCCGCCGCCTGCCGCGTTACAACGACTACAACCTCGGCGCGGTCGGGGGCGCGCCCGCGGAAGACCCGCGCGCGGCGGTGCCGAACCATCGCGACTACGGGCCGCTGGCCATCGACCTCCGCCCGCCGCGCGACGCGGACCGCAACCCCGGCGTCCGACTGGGCGACGACCTCAAGGCCCGGATCGTCGGCTACGCGTCGTACGCCGAGCTGCGGGAAGCCTGGTCGCCCGCGGCCCACGGCGCGGGCGCCGGCGGCGAGTCGATGCGCGAGATCGAGGTGTGGCTCACGCGGGTCGATCCGGAGAACAAGGCGCCGCGCCCGGTCGATCAGCCGCAGAAGGTCTACACCTTTGTCCCCGCGATCCCGTCCGAGCGTGTGCAGGCGCTCGAGGAAGTGCTGGCGACCGAGTACACGATCGGGATGTCCGAGGCGCGCTGGCAGGACCTGCAGGAAACCCTCGCCGGCGAGCGCCAGGGCGAGACGGTCGAGCACGCCCTAGTCGTCGAAGTGCCGGGCGCGAACTTCCGCGGCGTCTACAACGTCTCGCCGGGCCAGAACCTCGTCATCGGCAACACGGGGTACCGCGTGCAGGTCGAGCAGCTGCTCGACCGCCCGCCTTTCCCCATCATCACGCGGGGCTATGAGGGCGCGACGTCGAGCGTCGCGATCGTGCGCGTCATCCCGCCGCCGGGCAAGAGCGACGGCGCTTCCGCCTCACCCCCGCCCGCGCCGCCCAAGCCCTTCTCGCGCTGGTGCTACCACCGCTTCCCCGAGATCGCGCAGGACATGCTCGACGAACTCAACGAGCGCGGCATGCCGCGCCGGCGCGACCCCGATCCGGCGATCAGCATCCGCTATGTCGACGTGTCGAAGGTGCAGGTCTATTTCGACGAGCAGCCGGACCGGCCCGGGCCCGACGGCAAGGCGCCCAACGTCCGCGCGATCGTGCGCCTGCCGGGCACGGGCAGGGTCAGCGTCTTCCCGAGCCTGAAGGTCGGGGACGACGTGCAGATCGCGCCCGCGCTGAAGATGCGCATCGGGCGCCGGCTCGAGAACGTGCACCGCGTCGAGGTGCCGCGGGTGGTGCCGGAGCTTGACCGGAACAAGAACAACATCGGCAACCACCACGCCGCCGCGGTCGCGATCCGCTTCGACGCTTCGCCGCTCAAGGGCGAGGCGGACACGGTCTGGGTTCCCTTCACGCAGTACCTGGGCCTCGACAGCCAGAACATCCGCGCCGTGACGCTCGCGGACGGTCGCGTGCTGAACATCGCCTTCGGGCGCGTGCGCCACGACCTGCCCTTGAGGCTCGCCCTCAAGGACTTCGACATGATCCCCTACCCGCACTCCGACACGCCGCGCGACTATCGCTCGGACGTGATCGTGACGCTGACCTCCGGCGGCGTGATCCGAGACGAGGTGCGGAAGACGAGCCTCAACGAGCCCCTGCTGGTGCGCGTGCCCTACCAGGACCGCCCGGACCTGAGCGGTTTCGAGAACTTCATGGGGCGCGTGGTGACGACGATCATCCCCACGCAGTACAAGTTCTCGCAGGCCGGTTGGGATTCCGACGGTTGGCGCCGGACCAAGGCCATGGTCGATAGCGGCGAACTCCAGCGTCCCTTTGCGCGATTCACGATCCTGGGAGTCGGGAACAACCCCGGCATCTACATCATCGCCGCCGGCGCGGTGATGATGAGCGTGGGCATCCCGTGGGCGTTCTACCTCAAGCCGATCCTGATGCGCCGCCGCAAGCGGAGACTGCAGCTGCAACTGGCCAGGGAAGGCCGCCTCCCCGCCCACCTGTTGCACGAGATCGGCCTGGTGAAGCAGTGGCCCCCGCCGCCGTCGTCCACGGAGCCCACGGCCCCCTCCGCCGGAACACCCGGCCCGGTTGGTCCGAACAACGGGGCGTCGAAAGCCGAAAAACAGACAGGAGTTTCCCCATGATGACCACGGACCCGGTCGGTTTTGCGCGCCTTCGGACGATCGCCCTGGTGCTCGGCATGGTCGCGATCTTCTCCGCGGCGAGCGCGGCACAAGCTCAGTCCGCCCCCGCGGGCAACGAGAAGGTGCAGACGCAGGCGATCTCGGCCGCCGGTGAGGCCGTCAACCCCTTCGGCGAAGGGTCGTCCAACCTCACCGACATCGACCGCAAGCGCGAGTTCGCCAAGCAGGTGAATCTCCGCCCGCTGCGCGACCTGGCGGTCTTCCACAACGGGCGGGTGAAGATCCTCGAGACGCTGGCGCGGGAGACCGTGTCGTCGATGCTCGGGCGCAAGGACTTTGTGGATTTCAAGGTGACGTCCGACGGCAAGGCGGACAAGCACCACTACGACCCGCTCTTTACGTACCTCGACATGATGATCGACCCGCGGTACTACTACGAGAAGCCGCTGATCCACGTCGAGTACCTGCCGCTGCGGGAGGCCTACCTCGAGCGCATCTACCAGAACCCGTCGGAGATCGAGTGGTGGAAGCGTCTGGGTCGGCTCAAGCCCATGGACCTCGTCAACGTCGGTGAGCAGGTCGAAACGTCCTTCGCGTTTGATCAGGCGTCGCTGCGATCACGCGCCGAGATGCGTGAGGCGTTCAGCCTGTACAACGAATCGTGGCGCAACCTGCTCATGGTCGCGCCGGCCGACGCGCAGACGCCCTGGCACCACATCAGCGAACTCAAGCCCGGCACGCCCGCCGCCGTCGCGCTCCAGGACCTGACCACCGCCTGGCGCGCGCTCGACGCGGCCAAGGTCAACGACGCGGCGTCGCGCCTTGCCCTCGAGATCCCCCGGATCAACGCCGGGCAGTACCCGACGACGAAGCGCTCGCTCGAGGCGGCGTACAACCGCGCCAACGCGTTTGAGTGGGGCTACTGGCTCTACGCCCTTTCTCTTCTCACGCTCCTGCTCGCCTTCGGCACCGCACGCAGATGGCTGACCGTCCTGGGCGTGACCACGCTGTTCGTCGCGCTCGCGATGCACTTCTTCGGCTTCGCCGCCCGCTCCGTCATCGCCGAGCGATACGCCATCCAGAACCAGTTCGAGTCCATGACCGGCCTGAGTCTCTTCGCGGTCATCGTCGGGTGCGTCATCATGCTCATCCGTCGTCAGTGGCTCTTCGGCGCCGCCGCGGCCGGGGTCGGCTTCATGACCCTCATCACCGCCACCCAGACCGGCATCCCCGGCATGAACGTCGAACGCGAGGCCGCCATTCTGAACACCTCCGTGCTCCTGAAGTACCACGTCACGACGGTGCTCTTCAGTTACGGACTCATCGCGCTGGGCTTCATGGTCAGCCTGTTCTACCTCGGGACGTACTACGCCAACCGGACGCGCCTTGCGCCCGCCGTCGCGCGGGCCTCGGTGCCCTCGGGCGCGGCCCTGGCCGGCGTTGGTCCGGCGGGTGAGG
>CALMQD010000521.1 GCA_937871415.1 uncultured Phycisphaerales bacterium
TGCGTGAGGCCGGTCGGGCGCGAGACGAAATTGACCGGGCTCAGGGACGGCTGGCGCCGGCCGCGCCGGCGGCGGCGAAGCTCAAGATCCCGAGCGCCATCAGCGCCACATAGACGACGAGGCCGATCGCGGCGAGGACGACGGAGATGATGCCGCAGATTCGTCCGGCGCTGGTGTTTCCGCGTCCGGAGGGGTCCATGGTGCCGGCGTCCATCTCGCGAAGGTCGGCGTTGCCCATGACCCAGGCGATGATGCCGAGGATCCATCCCAGGCCGCAGCCGAAGTTGAGGACCAGGGCGAGGATGCCCAGGGCGAGGACGGTGCCTGCGCGGTGGGGCTTGAGCATGCCGCCGCCGATAGGCATCATCGGGGGCGAGTTCATCGGCGGGAGTTGGGACATGGGGTGGCTCCGTGTCGCGAAGAAGTTGAGAACGGAAGTGCGACGGCCACAGCATACCGGGTGTAAGAGGAAGGCGGGGGCTACTGTTGAACGTCCGCCGCGGGCCTGGCCCGGGTCAGTTTGACCGACACCTGGTCCGAACGCGATTGATCGCGGCGATCGGCGGGGAAAGGCCGGCTCGATGATCGGCGGCGGTCTGACGATTCACAAGTTGCTGTCGGGGATGCGCAAGCACGGCGCGAGCGACCTGCACATCAAGGTGGGGGCGCCGCCGGTGTACCGCATCGGCGGGATCCTCAAGGCGCTGGGGACGGAGGTGGTGACGGCGGACGAGGCGGACCACCTGCTGGACCCGATCGTGCCGGAGAAACTGCGCGACAAGTTCGAGACGCAGGGGGACCTGGACTTCGCGACGCACGACGCGGAGGGTGACCGGTACCGCGTGAGCATGTTCCGCTCGGGGGGTCACGTGAACGCGGCGGTGCGCCGCGTGAAGGCGGAGATCCCGAGTTACAAGGACCTGCACCTGCCGCCGGTGTACGGCGAGATCATCTCCAAGACCAACGAGGGACTGGTGCTGGTGGTGGGGACGACGGGCAGCGGCAAGAGCTCGACGCTCGCGGCGATGATCGAGCAGATCAACAACACCGAGGCCTGCAACATCGTCACGGTGGAGGACCCGGTCGAGTACCGGTTCAACAACAAGAAGTCGATCATCTCGCAGCGCGAGATCGGGATCGACGTGCCGGACTTCCCGTCGGCGCTGCGGCACGTGGTTCGCCAGGACCCGGACGTGATCCTCATCGGCGAGTTGCGCGACCAGGAGACGGTTCTGGCGGCGATCCAGGCGGCGGAGACGGGGCACCTGGTGTTCGCGACGCTCCACACGGCGGACACGATGCAGGCGTTTGCGCGCATGCTCGAGTTCTTCCCGCGCGAGCAGCACGGGTTCATCCGGGGGTCGCTGGCGAACACGCTGCGGGCGATCATGGCGCAGCGGCTGCTCCCCGCGGTGGCGGAGTACGAGACGAAGGTGGTGCCGGCGACGGAGGTGCTGCTCAACACGCCGATCGTGGTGGAGCGCATCCGCGACGGGCTGGACTCGGACATGCCGTCGATCATCAACGCGTCGCGTCACGAGGGCATGCGGAGTTTCACGCAGAGCCTGGCGGAACTGGTGAACACCGGGGTGGTGGCGGTGCGCACGGCGATGGCGTATGCGCCCAACCGAGATGCGCTGGACAGCGAACTCAAGGGCGTAAGCGTGCGGGCGAGCACGCTGGTGGGGAGGTAGGGAGAAGTGCCCAAATGGCCAAATGGCCAAAGCGAGGGGATGAGGAAAGAGCCACGAAGCCACGAAGGGAAGGCCAAAGCGACTGAGGGACGGTGGGGAGAAATGGGCAGGCGTGAAGTGCCGGGCGGCGGTGGAGAGGGGCGTTGGAGGGGGGGGTAGAGTCCCGGGTTATTCGGCGACGCGCGGGGTGGTGGCGAGGATGTTGTCGATGATCTGGTCGGGCTGGATGCCCTCGGCCGCGGCCTCGAAGTTGAGGATGATGCGGTGGCGTAGGGCGGCCTTCGCGGTCCACTGGATGTCCTCGACGGCGACGGAAGCGCGGTTGTCCAGCAGTGCGCGGCACTTGGCGCCCAGGACCATGGCCTGGGCCGCGCGGGGCGAGGCGCCGACACGGACGTAGCGGTTGGTCATGGGCGTGGCGAAGGCGCCCGACGAGTCGCCGGGCGCGGCGGTCAGCGCGCCGGCGGCGCGGCTCTCGGCGGATGGCGCGGGGTGCGTGGCGAGAACGACGCGCACGGCGTAGTCGGTGACGCTGGGGGTGATGGCGCAGCGCTCGACGAGGCGCTGGTGCTCGAGGATCGTCTGCTCGTTGAGAACGGGTTCGACCTCGGCGCCGCGTCCGCCGGTGGTGCGGGCGAGAATCTCGGCGAGGTCCTTGCGCGAGGAGTAGCCGACGAGGACCTTGAAGAAGAAACGGTCGAGTTGGGCCTCGGGGAGCGGGTAGGTGCCTTCTTGTTCGAGCGGGTTCTGTGTGGCGAGGACGAGGAAGGGGCGCGGGAGCGGGTGGGTCGTGCCGCCGACGGTGACGGAGCGCTCCTGCATGGCCTCGAGGAGCGCGGACTGCGTCTTGGGCGTTGCGCGGTTGATCTCGTCGGCGAGCAGGATCTGGGCGAAGATGGGGCCGCGTTCAAAGACGAACTGACGGGACATGGAGCGCGGCGCGCCGGGTGCGGAGGATGGGGCCTCGACGTCGCGGACGATGGTGGTGCCGGTGATGTCGGCCGGCATGAGGTCCGGGGTGAACTGGACGCGCGAGAAGGAGAGTTGCAGGGCGCGCGAAAGCGTTCGGACCAGGAGCGTTTTGCCCAGGCCGGGGACGCCTTCGAGCAGGACGTGGCCGTTGCAGAAGAGACAGGTGAGAACGGCGTCGACGACTTCGTCGTGTCCGACGATGACGCGGCCGACCTGGTCGCGGACGCGGAGGTAGTCGGCGCGGAAGCGGTCGATCTGTGCGCGGGTCTGGTCGAGCGTTTCGGGTGAGACCGGCGTGCCGGCGTGGGTCATGGAGGGGAGAGTACGCGGGGAAAGGAATTGAGGGCGAAGCCACGGAGCCACGAAGGG
>CALMQD010000522.1 GCA_937871415.1 uncultured Phycisphaerales bacterium
CGGAGCGAGCATCGCGCCGAGCATTCCGGGAGAAGGAGCGGGGGCAAGGGCGGGGGCGGGAGGGCGGTCGAGGCTCGATGCGGCGCGCGCGGCGCCGGGCATGGCGCGCTGGGCGAACCTGCTCGACGCCGCGGCGGACGCGTTCGTCGTGCGGCGCCAAGAGCGGGCGGCGGGAACGGGCGAGGTCGGGGACGGGGGCGAGGGTGTGTCGATCATCGCCGGCTACCCGTGGTTCAGCGACTGGGGGCGCGATGCGCTCATCAGCCTGCCGGGGCTGCTTCTGTGCAAGGGACGGTTCGACGAGGCGCGGCGCCTGCTCGAGACGTTCGCCCGGGCCGCGCGACGCGGAGTCGTGCCGAACTACTTCGGCGATCAGACCGGCGCCCCGTCGTACAACACCGTCGACGCGTCGCTGTGGTTCATCCACGCGGCGTGCGCGCTGCGGGAGACCGGGGGCCCGGGCGCGGTGAGCCCCGTGATCCTCGACGCGTGCCTGAGCATCGTCGAGCACTACCGCACGGGCACGAGCGCGGGCGAGAGCGACCCGCACGCGCCTGCGTCGCCGATCGCGATGGACCCGCGGGACTACCTGATCGCCGCGGGGGATGCGTCGTCGCAGCTCACGTGGATGGATGCGCGGCGCGACGGCGTGACCTTCACGCCGCGCTCGGGCAAGCCGGTCGAGGTCAACGCGCTGTGGGTCTCGGGGCTGTGGCGGCTTGCGGAGACTCTGGAGGCGGCGCGGGGCGCGCGCGGAGCTGTGGAAGGCCCGTCGCCGGCGGACCTGCGCGACCTGGCGCGGGCTTCGGGGGACTCCTTCGCGCGCCTGTACTGGGACGAGTCGCTGGGGTGCCTGTTCGACCGGCTGGAGCCGGCGGGAGCGGCGAGGGCGGGGGACGCGGGCGGGGGCCGGCGCGAGAGCGCTTGGGTCGGCGTCTCGGAGGTGCGACCGAATCAACTCATCGCGCTGGCGCTGCCCCACTGCCCGGTGCCCGCGGAGCGCCGGCGCAGGGCGCTGAGCGTGTGCCGCGAACGGTTGTGGACGCCGCGCGGCGTGCGGACGCTCGACCCGCACGATCGGCGGTATCGCGGGCGGTACGAGGGTTCGCTGTTCGATCGGGACGCGGCGTACCACCAGGGGACGGCGTGGCCGTGGCTCTCGGGAGTCTTCGCGCTGGCGGAACTGCGCACGGGTGATTTCTCGCCCGCGGCGCGGCGGAGCGCCGTCGAGGCCATCGCCCCGCTGCTGAGCGAACTCGACACCACGAGCGAACTGGGTTCGTGCCCCGGCTTCATCGCCGAGGTCTACGACGGCTCGGGCCTCGGCGACCCGCACGACCCGCGCAACACGACCGGCCAGCGGCCGGGGGGGTGCCCGGCGCAGGCCTGGTCGATCGGCGTTCTCATCGAAGCGCTCTGCGCCGCGGCGTGCGATTGAACCGTCGCGCGCGGTGCGGCGCGGTCATCGCGCGCCGGCGGTGTCCGTCGCGTCCGCGGACTTGGCGGGCTCGGGCGCCGCGTCGATCTCGCTCTCGTCGAGCTTCACCTGGCCCCGGTTGCCGACGCGGACGATGCCCTTGATGTGGAGCGGGTCGGAGTTGGTCAGTTTCATCCTCACGAGGCAGACGCGCGCGTCCTTCCAGCGCCCGTGCGGTTCTTTCCAGAAGTCGAGGGCGGCCTTGTCGGTGGACTGATCGATGCGGTCCAGCGTCCATCCGCGCTCGTTCATGTTGTGCGTGAACTGAGCGGCGGTCTGGGCGATGGTCGAGCCGTCGCCCGCGAAGCGGTAGTCGCCGCTGACCACGTCGCGCGTTTCGGGGTTGATCTCCATCTCGAAGGCGTAGACGCGCTGGCCTTCGGGGAAGGGCACGTCGTAGGAGATGCCCGGCTGGTATCCGACCGAGCAGCCGCCGAAAGTCCCGACCGCCGCACCGGCCAACCCGAGTGCCGCCGCCAGCAACCCCACCGCCCGCCGACGCTTGTCCGTGTTCATCAAGACCTCCCTCATTCCCCACGAGGGATGATTCCAGAGTCTTCGCGCTGCACCGCGGGCCCATGGCGCCCGTGGCACTTGCTGCTCGTTGGGAAAGGGCTCAGCCATGTTTCACTTCTTACCGGCGAACGCCGGGGATGGTCAAGATCGGCTCCGAGCGTCACGGCGTGGGATATGGGGGGAGTGTGGGGAGGGTCGGGGTGGGGAGCGGTGCCGGCGCGCCCGGAGCACAGCGCGGCCGACTTCTTGACCTCCCGACTCACCCACCCCCCTCACAACAGCCGATAACGGGGTGCTCGGCGGTAGGCACGGACCCGGCTGTCCGGCCTCGCCGCGTGGTCTGCGCTAGGGAAGAAGTGGTTGTCCCATGGCCTCGGGCTTGAAACTGGTCCCATCCCGGGTGAACGCACCATCGGCGGCGTCGATCGCGGCGTGTCCTGCGCCGCACGCGGGTCGGCCGGTCCTGCTGCACCTGGTTGCCTCTGAACCGGTGCGGCCCGGACCCTTGGGCCTGAGCGGACCGGCGCCCTCTGCGGCGACCGGCTCCTCTGTCGTGCCCGCCGGCGGTTCGTGCTTCGTCGGCGAGTGCGGCGATCCGATCGACTGCGGAAGCGCGGCCCCCCTGTCGGGCGCGTCCGGCGGCAAGAGCGCGCCTGCGGCCCGCGCTTCCGGCGGTACCGGCGCGCACTCGGGGGTTCTGGTGCCGCGGGTCATTGACTACGCGCACCTCATCGGGCGCAAGCCGTACGAGGCGGACCATCGGGCTGTCGCGGGTGTGCTGACGGGCAAGCGCGTGCTGATCACGGGCGCGGGGGGCTCGATCGGTTCGGAACTGGTGCGGGTGGCGTGCGCGTACGAGCCCGAACTGGTTGTGCTCATGGAGCGTTCGGAGAACGCGCTGTTCGAGATCGACCGGCTGATGCGCGAGCAGTTCCCGGGAGTGGCGCGCAAGGCGGTGCTGCACGACGTGGTCGACGAGCACGGCACCAACCAGATCATGCAGGCGCTGCGCCCGCACGTGGTGTTCCACGCCGCGGCGCACAAGCACGTGCCGCTGATGGAAGACCATCCCGGTCACGCGGTGACAAACAACCTGTTCGGGACCAAGGCGATCGCCGACGCGGCGCTGAAGGCCGGGTGCGAGCGGTTCGTGATGATCTCGTCGGACAAGGCGGTGAACCCGGCGTCGGTCATGGGCGCGACCAAGCGCCTGGCGGAGTTGTACATCCGGCACCTCTCGACGCGCCCCGAGGCGGCGTCGACGCGCCTGTCGATGGTGCGGTTCGGGAACGTGCTGGGCTCGGCGTGCTCGGTGCTGACGATCTGGGGCCAGCAACTGGCGGCGGGCGGACCCCTGACGGTCACCGACCCGCGGATGACGCGGTACTTCATGACCAACCCGGAGGCCGCGACGCTGGTGATTCAGTCCGCGGCGTTGCCGCCCTCGGCGACGACCGGCGGCAAGGCTTCAACCCGGTCGGATCAGGCGGGGGTGTTTGTGCTCGACATGGGCGGGCCGATCCGG
>CALMQD010000523.1 GCA_937871415.1 uncultured Phycisphaerales bacterium
GGACGGTGACTGGGTCTGCCCGGCCTGCCCTGCCTGCCCCCCCTGCCCCTCCTGCCCCCCCTGTCCCGCCGCGGCCATCTTCATCCGCGCGCTGATCAACATCCCCGCCAGCACGCACCCGATCGCCACGCCGAGCAGGTAATACCCCAGGCGGCGCTTGAACCCCTGGCGCTCCATCGCGCGCTGCGCTTCACTCTTCGCCGCGGGCTTCGTCACCGTCATGCCTGCTTCCCTCGATCCTCGAGTCCCTTGATCCCTTGCTCCCTCAGTCCCTCGATCCCTCAGTCCCTCGGTCCCTCGGACCCTCGATCCCCTCCCCTACGCCCCCCACTTCCCCGCGTAGTCCGTCTCGAACCCCGGGCCCTTCCCGTCGCGCTCCGCCAGTTCGAAGAGCCGCTTGGAAATCTGCCGCAGGTGCAGCGCATCGTGCGCGGCCCAGCCCACCAGCAACACACCCGCCCGCACCGGCCCCACCCGCGGGTGGTTGTACGCCACGAACCAGTCCGCGCGCCCGCTGCCGACCAACTCACGCAGCCAGCGCACCGTCGCCTTCCGCTCCCGCACCCACGCGTCGAGCACCACCGGCAGCGACTGCTCGTTGTACCGCTCGCGCACCGCGTGACCCTCCGGGTCCCACCCCGGCCACGGCGCGGCCGGATCTTCCTGCGTCAGGCGCAGACGCGTGCGGAAGTCCTCGGTCTCCTCGTAGAGCATGTGGCAGCAGATCTCGAGGATCGACCACGCGCCGCTGGGAAACCGGTCGCTGGGCGCGGGCTTCCACTTCGCATCGGCCTCGCTCGCGATGCGCGCCATTGCCGGCAGCGCGTGCTCGGCGCGTTCCAATCGATCAATGAGCGGAGTCGGGTCAAAGTTGTGTAACGTGCTCGTCGGTTCTGCGCTCATCGTCGGCTTCCTCCGAACTATCGTTGGCGCCGACACCTGCGCGCGTCGCCCCGTTTGGGTCTGACCGTTTCGCTTTGAACGTCCACCGTGCCAGCAACTGCTCCAGCCCCGGGTCGTCCGTCCCGCCGCGGAATGTCAGCGATCCCACCTTCCCGTCCAGACGGCACAGCCGCGCTCGCACCGCCCCGCGACGGTCCACGAGCAACACCGAGTTGTCGCGGTTGAACTCGCCCCGCGGCGTAAACCACCCCGCGAACGTCACGCCCCGCACATTCGCCACCGCCGAGCGCAGGTGGAACGGCACCCAGCCGATGTGCGAGAGCACCCACGCGATGTACGCCATGTACGCCAGGAACAACGGGCTCTGCATGATCTGCAGCGGCGTCAAGTGTCGCCAGGACAACCAGTAGATGACGCCCATCCAGAAGACCAGCCAGACGATCTTGCCCTGCACCCGCCGCACCATCTGCTTCGAGACCGCGCGCCCGCCGCACAGGTCAACATCTTCGTACACATCGGAAGCGTCCGGCTTTGACGAGATGCACCGCACGAACACCACCCGCGGCGCGCGCTCCTTGCCCAGATCCCGGAAATAGCCCGCGGTGTCGAAGCAGCGCCGCCGCCACGTGAACTTCATGACCCGGCGCAGCGCTCGTTTCGCCGCCATCGCCGGCGTGAACGGCCCCGGCGCTTCGAGCAGCGCCCGCGTGCGGGCCATGCTCACGAGCGACGCGATCTCCACGCCGACCACAACAAGGACCGCCACGGCCCAGAATGCGGCGGCGACGATGATGTTCGAACGCGTCGGCGCCCGCCATCCGGCGATGGGCACCAGCAGCCACGCGCCGAAGAACAGGATCCACAGCAGCCACGCCACCGAAACGCCACGCATCGCCGGCGGGTCTTTCAGCGCGACAGCGTCCCTTCCAAAGTAGATCGTGGCGGCCATGTCCAGCGTCCTCTGATCGAGGTCACGCCAGCGAACCCGCTTTTCTTTGGCTTTGCCCATCCGTCAGGGCCTCATGAACTTCCCTGACGCATCTGCTCGATGCCTTCGGGGAAGGGGTAGGACGGGAAGACCCCCACGCGCCCCGCGCGCCACGCCGCGGGCGCCGGGTACACATCGCCCCGGAACCCCGCCTGGTACATCGTCCGCAGAACGGTCTCGAAACTCGGCTCCGCGCCGTCGGCGGTGCGCAGTTTGTTCGCCCGGGCGTTGAGGAAACTCACGCTCGCCACCGGCAGCCGCTCGCGCCGCTCGCGCAGCATCTTCACCACCGTCGAGAACCCGCGCGACAGGTCGTCGAGCGTGAAGTGGTCGCGCCCCTTCGGACGCAGGAGCGCCAGGATGAGCAGCGAGTCCAGGTCGTACTTGAGCACGTACGGCTCGCGGTCCCGCGCCGCGTGGATCGACACCGACTCCTGGAACATCCGCGCAAAGCTCGTCACGCCCTTGGCCGTCCACTGCGACGTGTGGATGAGGTCCACCAGCTGCGCGATGATGCCGTGCGAGTTGTCCTCGTCGTTCACGCCGCACACCACCGCGCGGTACCGCCCGTCGAGCATGTCCCGCAGCATGTCCTGCCCCCACAGGATGCGGATGCGCTCGAAGGCGCCGGGACCTACGCCCGCGCCGATCGGCCCCGCCGGCAGGAGCGTCACACGATCCGGGAACTGGTCCCCGTGCATGAGCGCATCCGCGTCTTCGTCATACAGCCGCACCGCCCGGCCCCCGCCCGCCCCCGCCCCCGAGCCGCCCGGTCCCCCCGTCCCCCCCGACCCCCCCGACCCCCCCGACCCAAACGCAGATGACGCGGCAGATTTGTTGCTCATAGTCTCATCGTACGCTTTCGGCCCAACGCCTGCCTCTCCGCCGCGCGCCCGCTCACCCTTCGCCCGCCCGCTCA
>CALMQD010000524.1 GCA_937871415.1 uncultured Phycisphaerales bacterium
GACCGTGCGCGAAGGCGAAGCCCGCGGGCGCTTGACGCCGCGGCAGTAGCCGCCGTCGCCGGGACCGGTGCGGTGCGGAGGGGTCACGACCTTGCGATGGTCTGGTAGGTCTCGGGGCGACGGTCGCGGTAGAACTGCCAAACCTCTCGCACCTGCCGGATCTCGTCGAGGTTCAGGTCGGCGACGAGCACTTCGTCCCGGTCGCGCGAGGCCTGGGCGATGATCTGACCCCGCGGATTGCAGAAGTACGAACTGCCGTAGAACTCGCCGATGTTCCAGGGTTTCTCGAAGCCCACGCGGTTGATGGCGCCGACGAAGTACTGGTTGGCGACGGCGTGGGCGGGCTGCTCGAGTTTCCAGAGGTACTCGGAGAGTCCCGCGACGGTGGCGCTGGGGTTGAAGACGATCTCGGCGCCGGCGAGCCCGAGTTCGCGCGCCCCCTCGGGGAAGTGGCGGTCGTAGCAGATGTAGACGCCGATGCGCCCGTAGCGCGTGGGGAAGACGGGGTAGCCGCCGCCGTCGGCGGGGTGCTCGGGGCTCGGCTCGCGTGCCTGAGGCGGAGTTAGCGCGAGCGTGCCGGCGTTGCCGGGCTTGAAGTAGAACTTCTCCCAGAAGCCCGGGTGGCAATGCGGCAAGTGTTTCTTGCGGTACTTGCCGAGATAGCGCCCCTGCTCGTCGATGACGGCCGCGGCGTTGTAGAAGATGCCGCCCGCGCCCCCGCCGCTCCACGCGCCGGAAGCGGCGGCGGTGTCGAGTTCGTAGATGGGCACGACGAGCACCATCCGGTGGCGCCGCGCCTGCTCCATCATGAGCCGGACCGTCGGGCCGTCGGGGATCGGTTCGGCGAGGTCGTACCAGCGCGTCTCCTGCTCGGCGCAGAAGTATGGCGAGAAGAAGAGTTCCTGGAGGCAGCAGATCTGCGCGCCCTTTGCCGCGGCCTGCTCGATGAGTTTCAGGTGCTTCTCGATCGAGCGGGCCTTGAGCGCACGCAGATCGTCGGGCGAAGCGCTGGGGGTTTCCAGGCAGGGTGCCGCGGCCTGGATCAGCGCGGCGCGAACGACTCGGGGATGCTCCGGCATGATGGGATCGTAGAGGCGTCCCGGCCCAACCACCATCGTCCCGCGCCGCGGAGACTGCTGCGGCGCCGCAGCGCCGCGTGCTCAGGCCTTCACGATATTGGAACGGTCGGCGATGTGCCCCAGCGCGTTGCGCGTGTCGACGATGAGCCGGGCGTGGCGCGCGATCATCGTCCAGTCGAACGCGGAGTGGGCGGTGCTGATCAGGACCGCGTCGTAGGCGGCGACGGACTCGGGCGTGAGCGCGGCGGACTTCATCCGCAGGTCGTAGCGGCGCATGGCCTTGGTGGCGGGCACGTGCGGGTCGCTGTAGTCCACCCGCGCGCCGAGGTTCGTCAGGCGTTCGATGAGTTCAAAGCTCGGCGACTCGCGGATGTCGTCGATGTCGGGCTTGTAGGCCAGGCCCAGCACCAGCACACGCGCATTCCTGATCGCACACCCACGCGCCGAGAGCGCGACGACCAGACGGTCGACCACGTACCCCGGCATCGCGTGGTTCACCTGGCCCGCGAGTTCGATGAAGCGCGCCGGCACGCCGAGTTGGCGCGCCCGCCAGGACAGGTAGAACGGGTCGATCGGGATGCAGTGCCCGCCCAGGCCCGGGCCGGGGTAGAACGGCATGAAGCCGAACGGCTTGGTGCTCGCGGCGGAGACAACCTCCCACACGTCGATGCCCATGCGGTCGAGCAGCGTCTTGAGTTCGTTCACCAGCGCGATGTTCACCGCGCGGAACGTGTTCTCGAGGATCTTGGCGGCCTCGGCGACCTCGGCGCTCGAGACCCGCACGACGCGCGCAAAGGCGAGTTCGTACAGCCGGGCCGCGAGGTCGCCCGCGGCGTGCCCCCCCGAACCGCCGGGCGCATCCACCCCGCCGACGAGTTTCGGGATGAGCGTGGTCGAGATGTCCTTGCGCCCCGGGTCTTCACGCTCCGGGCTGAAGGCGAGGAGGAAGCCGGCCCCTCCCTTGCCCCCGGCCGTCGCGCCCCGCAGGATCGGCAGAACTTCTTCGCGAGTCGTGCCGGGGTAGGTGGTGGATTCGAGGACGACCAGTTGCGGCGAGCGCTCGGCGCGCCTGTCGCGCTCGATCAGGCCGCGCGCAATCTCCGCCGCGGTGTCCAGCACGTACGACAGGTCCGGCTCGGGCGTATCGGGGTTCGAGCCGTCCTTGAGGGGCGTGGGGACGCAGATGAGCACGGCGTCGCACTCGGCGAGGCGCGAAAAGTCGCTCGTCGCTTCGAAGCGCCCGGACTTGCGGAGCGACTCGGCGAAGTCCGCGCCGAGGTGGTGCAGGTAGTTCCTCCCCCGGCCGAGCGCCTCGATCTTCTCCGGGTCGGTGTCGAAACCCAGCACCCGTCCCCCACCACTTCCCCCGGCGCTCCCGCTCGCACCGCTCGGCTTGCTCAGCGCATCGACAAACGCGCGGCTCAGCGGCAGGCCCACATAGCCCAGCCCGATCACGCCCACTTTCACCGACCGTTCTGCGATCTTCCGCGCGAGTGCGGCGCAGGCTTCCGGCGGAGGCGCGGGCGGCGTGGCGACACTTCCAGAAGCGGCGCCGGAGTGGCCTGGGATCGGCGGATTGGGAGGGGGAGGGGTCATGAAGTTCGCTGGATGCGGCCGCGACGGCTGGTTATTGAAGGCGCTCGACGGAACGGGAAAAGGCCGGCGGTTTCCGCGAGAGGCGGGCGTCACGACGCGGGGCTGGAGACCGGGGCCGCCGAGGGCGCCGGTCAGGGCCGCGCTTTCGTGCGCCGGTGCTCACGATACCACGCAACGGTCTGCGCGAGGCCGTCTTCGAGCGATGTCGCGGGAGACCAGTCGAGCAGGCGCCGGGCGCGGTCGATGGCGATGGCCCGGCGAGCCTGACCGTCGGGCCTGGAAGCGTCCCACTCCAGCCGCCCCGAGAAGCCCGCGCACCGGGCGATGATCTCCGCCGCCTCTCGGACCGGTGTCTCGCGCGACGTGCCGAGATTGATCGGCGCGGGATTGTCGACGCGCTCGGCGGCGCGGACGATCGCCTCCGCGGCGTCGCGGACGAACAGAAAATCTCGCGTCGCGCGGCCGGTGCCCCAGCACGTCACGACCGGTTGACGCTCGTCCGCGGCTCGGACGAACCTCGACACAAGCGACGGGATCACGTGCGCTCGCTCGTCGTCGAAGTGGTCGCCGGGGCCGTACATGTTGATCGGGACGAGGTACGCGCTCGCAAGCCCGTGCTGGGTGCGGTAGAACTCGAGCATCGCGCCCGCGGCCTTCTTCGCCAGGCCGTACGGCGCACCCGAAGGGTGCATCGGTCCGCTCCAGAGGTCCTCCTCGCGGAAGGGCACGCCCGCGGCGTCGGGGTACGAACTGGCGGTGCCCACGAGCACAAACCTGCCCGAGCGAAGCGCCAGGCCCGCGCGGACCGAGCGCTCGATCAGGTGCAGCGCCATCGCCATGTTGTCGTGGAAGAACTTCGCGGGCTCGCGCAAGTTCGCGCTGATGCCGCCGACGTACCCCGCGGCGTGGATGACGACGTCGACGCCCGTCGGGAACGCGCTCCGGAACAGGCGGTCGACCGCCGCGGCGTCGGTGAGGTCGAAGTCTCGGTGACGCACGACAAAGGTGCGCTCGCTCGGCACACCCCGCGCGCGGAGCGCATCGACGATGTGGCGCCCGAGGAATCCCTCTCCGCCGGTCACGAGGATGTTGCGCTGCGCCAGGGGCGGTGCGGAGCCGCTCTCCGCCGCCTTTACCCCTGATCCGGTTGACGCCCCGACGCCGGCAACGCGGTTGACGGGCGAGGACGACGTCGGGAACGGCGGGTCGTGCGACATAAGCGGAAGAACACCATGAACCGGCGGCCAGCCCCGGTCGATATTGTTGGACCGTGACCCCCTCTCCTCCCAACCGTGTCTCCGCGCAACCCGACCAGGCCGCCGGAGGCCCGGGCCCGCGGACGGGCACATCATCGGCGGGCGGGGCTTCGGGGTGCGCCGGGGAACGCTCGGCGCTCATCACCGGCATCACCGGGCAGGACGGGAGTTACCTCGCCGAACTTTTGCTCGCCAAAGGTTACCGCGTGCACGGGCTGATCCGCCGGAGCAGTTCGTTCAACACGCAGCGTATCGACCACATCTACCAGGGGCCGCACGAGTCGGATCGGCGCCTGATCCTGCACTACGGCGACCTGAACGACGCCGGCTCGCTCGCGCACGTCATCACGCAGAGCAACCCCGACGAGGTCTACAACCTCGCCGCCCAGAGTCACGTGCGCGTGAGTTTCGACATCCCGACCGACACCGCCGAGTCGTCGGGCCTGGGAGCGCTGAAACTGCTCGAGGCGGTGCGCGACTACGAGGGTCGCGCGGGCAGGCGCGTGCGCTACTACCAGGCCAGCAGCAGCGAGCAGTTCGGCAACGCTCCGCCCCCGTTCGCGGCCCAGAACGAGTCAACGCCCATGCACCCGCGCTCGCCCTACGCGTGCGCGAAACTCTTCGCGCACCAGGTCACCGTGAACTACCGCGAGGCGTACGGCATGCACTGCTCGTGCGGGATCCTGTTCAACCACGAGTCGCCGCGGCGCGGCGAGACGTTCGTGACGCGGAAGATCACGCGGGCGGCGACGCGCATCAAACTCGGGCTCCAGAATCGCCTGTTCCTGGGCAACCTCGACGCGAAGCGTGACTGGGGTTTCGCGGGGGACTACGTCGAGGCGATGTGGCTCATGCTCCAGCAGGAGAAGCCCGACGACTACGTCATCGCCACCGGGCGACAGACGAGCGTGCGCGAGTTCTGCGAGATGGTCTTTGCACGCCTGGGCCTGAACTACCGCGACCACGTCGAGATCGACCCGCGTTATCTGCGCCCGGCGGAGGTGCACTCGCTCGTGGGCGACGCCGGCAAGGCCCGGCGCGCACTGGGGTGGGCGCCGGCGACGAGCCTGGAGCAACTGGTGGAGATGATGGTCGCTTCGGACCTGGAACTGGCCGAGCGCGAGCGCACGCTGCGCAACGCGGGCTTCACGACCAGCCATCGGCATCAGGCGTCGTGACGGATCCCGTTGCGCCCCTCGCGAGCGGCACGGCGCTTCATGCACTCTCGCAGCGCGAAGCGCCGCAGCAGCACGGGTGCACCGCGGCGTTCCCGAGGCGCGCCGCCCATCGCTGCATCTCGTGCTCCAGCACCTCGCGGTAGTGCCTGAGGCGCGTGCCGGGGTCGTTGAGCGGCCCGCCGAAGGTCCGCGTCGGGTCGTTGTAGATCAGACGCACCGGCAGCTCCTCGACGCGCAGGCCCATCGCGGCGCACTGCACCCAGAACTGCATCGGGAAGGCGTACCCGTCCTCGGTCAGGGGCAACTCGCTCACCCGCGAGACGCGGTAGGCCTTGAACCCGCAGAACGCGTCGGTCAGGCGCACGCCCAGCCGCGACCCCAGTCGTCGGTTGAGTTCCTCGGTGATCTGCTGGTTGATCGCGCGTCGGTCGGCCGGCGGCGTGCCCACGCCCACGGCGAGGTTCATGTACCGCGAGCCCGACACGACGTCCGCCTTCCCCGCGCGGATCCGGTCCAGGAACGCCGGGATCGAGTCGGGCTCGTGCTGCTCGTCGCAGTCCATCGTGATGACCCAGTCGAACCCGCGCAGCGCCGCCCACGAGAACGCGTCCTGCATGCTCCGCCCGTAGCCGCGGTTCACGCTGTGCCGGATCACGTCGACGGGGAACCTGGCGAGCAGCGACGGCGTGGCGTCGGAGGAGCCGTCGTCGATCGCCAGGACGTCGGTGACCTCCGGCCGGGCCAGCACGCGCGTGAGGACGCGCTCGACGTACCGCTCTTCGTTGTAGACGGGGATCGCGATGAGTGTGCGCATGAAGGCTCGCAGGTATCGTGGATGGTCCGCGGGAGTGCCGCGCCCCGGCATCCGCATTCGCAGCCCGGAGCGGAGAGGATTCGTTTCCTCTCCGCGTCCCCCACCGCCGCCGAACGCGCTCGGAGCCCGCCGGGCTTCCACCCCTCGAGGAGCGCCGGGATAGTTCGACCATCATCGAACGATCCGGCCATGGTACCCGCCTCCCGCGGGCCGGGGTGCGGCGGGCGCTGAAAAATGTCTCACGCGGACAGGGACGCGGGTTCTCCCTCGCCCGCGCTCCCGGCCGCCACGGCTCGTCCACGCCTGCACGAACGGCCACGCGCGGCGCGGACAACAGGGCGGTCCGATTCGCGACGGGCTTCACGCCCACAAACTCCCCTTATGCCACGACGCGGCTGATGGCGTGGAACTCGTCGACCGGTTCGCACGCGACGACCTTTCCGACCGGGTGGAGCGTGCCGCGGCACAACGCCGGACACTCCGCGCCCAAAGGGTTCAACGGCCCGATCGGGGGCGGTGACCGACTGACGGTCGCCGAACAAGGGCGGATTCCGCACGGTCACGCCGTGTTCCCGGACCCCCATCGTTGCCGCGGCTTCGTTGTTGGGGTAGGCTCGGACCGGAGGCGTCGCACCGAGAGGGGCGGCGTAGAGCCACGGGCCAAGAGGCCCCGGGAGAGAGAAACCATGTCGTCGAAGAAGCTCTTGGGAGCGGTTGCGCTCGCGGCCGCCGGTCTGCTCGCGCCCGCCGGCGCTCGGGCGTCGATCACGATCCCGACCGTTCCGGTCGGCAACATCGGGAACGCGCCGGACTCCAGCGGGTTCGGCTCGGTCGCGTACCTGTACAACATCGGCACGACCGAGGTGACCAACGCGCAGTACGCGGCGTTCCTCAACGCCGTGGGCGCGAACGACACGAACGCGCTCTACAACACGAACATGGCCGGCGCCTTCGGCGGCATCAACCGCGCGGGGCCGTCGGGGTCGTACGTGTACTCGACCGTGAGCGGGCGCGAGAACAACCCGGTGAACTTCGTCAGCCTGTGGGACGCGATGCGGTTCGCGAACTGGCTCCACAACGGGCAGCCCACCGGCCCGCAGAGCACCGCCACCACCGAGGACGGGGCCTACACGCTCCTGCCGGGAGCGATCACCGCCAACACCGTCACGCGCAACCCGGGCTGGCAGTGGGCGGTGGTCAGCGGCGACGAGTGGTACAAGGCCGCGTACCACCAGCCCGCCGGCCAGGGCGGCGACACGGACGACTACTGGCTCTATCCCACGTCGAGCAACTCGGCGCCGAGCGCGGCGCAGGCGAACTACCTGCCCGCGGGCATCAACAACACGACGCCGGCGGGTTCCTACGCGCCGAACTTCTACGGAACGTACGACATGGCGGGGAATGTGTACGAGTGGAACGACTCGCTGCCGATCCCCGGGCCCTTCCGCGGGTACTTCTGGGGCGGCGCGTTCGACAACATCGCGGGCTGGTTGACGCCGCTCAACGGGATCCTCAGTTTCCCGGCGAGCGAGCGCGAGCAGTTCGGCTTCCGGGTCGTGCAGATCCCCGCGCCGTCGGCGACGGCGCTGCTGGCCTTGGGCGGAGCCTGGGCGGTGCGGCGACGGCGCGCGTGAACTCACCAGAGCGATGGCGCAAAGCGAGACTTCCGCCTCGGGCGGTGGGGCCGGAGCGCGCCTCGGTTCCGGACCGGCGCGCCCGCGACCGGGCGGTCTACTTCGCGTCCTTCGCGGGCTCGGCGGCGGCGGGGGCCGCGGCGGGGGCGGCCTCACCACTCCCCGACGGCGCCTTCTTCCGCGCGGCGTCGTCGGCCTTCTTCTTGAGTCGACCGAAGTAGTTCTTCACCGCCTCGTGGCGGTCGCGCGGGATCACGTTCGTGTTGATCTCCTCCGAGACCTCGCCCTGCGCGACGCTGACGGCGGCCTCGAACTCCGCGGCGGAATCGTTCAGCACCGCCTCGCCCTCGACGAAGCGCGACGCGACGATCGGACCGTTGCCGTTCTGGTTCTTGTTGTCCTTCTTGCGGCTGAGGTTGAAGTCGGCCTGTGACTCGCCGAGCCCCATGCCGTTGCCGCGTCCCGGGCCGCCGCGCCCGCCCCCCTGGCGGTTCTCGGGGCTGCCGGCCTGCCACTGGCCCTGGCTGTACTGCGACGAATCGCCCATCTTGTTGCCCTGGCCCTGACCCTCGCCCATCTCGCCCATGGCGCTCTTGCACTCGCTCATGGCGGTCTGGGCCATCTCCATCTCCTGCTGCAACTGCTCCATCTGGCTGAGCTGATCGCTCATCTGCTGTGCGCCGTCCATCTTCTGGCCCTGCTGCCCCGAAGACTGCTGGCCCTGCTGGCTCTTGTTGCTCTGTTTGTCGCCCTGGCGTCCGCCCGCGGCGTTCTGGCACTGGCTGGCCATCTGGCTGAGGCTCTCGGCCATCTGCGAGAGCGCTTCGCTGGCCTGCTTGGAAGCCTCGGCCTGCTTCTGCAGGTCCTGCTTCTGCTGCTCGGAGAGGTTCGACTTCTCCATCGCCTGCTTGAGCGCCTGCGGATTGTCCGCGAGGCTCTTGTCGAGGCCCGCCTGCTCCAGTTTCTTCTGGAGGTCCTGCTTGTTGGCGGCGGCCTTGTTGATCTCCTCGGCCATCTTCTGCAGCTGCTCGGCGGCCTGGTTGAGCTGCTCGCCCTTGAGCTGGCCGCTCTCCACCTGCTTCTGGAGTTTCTCGAGCTCCTGCTTGGCCTGGGCGAAGTTGCCGGCGCTCATGGACTTGGCGAGGTCCTCGGTCGGCTGGCCCTGCGGCTTGATCTGCTGCAGCGCCTGCCGGGTTGCTTCGAGCTTGAGCGCCGACTCACTCTTGAGTTTCTCGCTGAGTTGGTCGGAGAGCTTCGTGAGCTGCTTGATGGCGGAGCGGCGGATCGCCTCGGGGTCGGCGGCCTGCGCGGGGTTGTTCGACTCGGGACCCTCGTCCATCTTCTCGAGCCCGAGGTTCTGCGTCATCTGCTCGAGCTTCTGCTTCATGTCTCGCGTCTGAGCGACCAGCTGCACCGCCTCGAGCTTGCGGGTCTCGGCCTCGCGCACCTTCGCCTCGCGCTTGAACAGGTCCATCCGCGGGACGGCGATGTAGAGCACCGTGAACGCCAGCGCCAGCGCGACCACCAGGGGCCAGGGGCGCGGGGGCGTGATGGGCACCGCACGCTTGAGTTCGACCCGGCGGGCGCTCGCCGCGGCGGTCTCCACCGTCGCTCGCGCCCACGGCTCGTCGGACCTCTCAACATAGAGCGCGGTCGAGAGGACCTCGCGCAGGTTCGCGCCCTCGTCGACGCGCAGCGCGACGCGCTTGCGGTTCGGACGCATCGCGATCGCCGCGATGATCGCCGCAACGACCGAGCCGGCGGCGGCGCCGATCGCCACGAGGCGCCAGTCCACGTCGAAGACGACCGCCTGCTGCACCAGGCGGAGGATGATCGCCCCCGCAAGCCCGGCGCACAGCGCGCAGACCCATGCGAGCAGGAAGTTCGCGACGCCCAGGCGCCACGCGGCCTTTCGGAGGAGTTGGTGGAT
>CALMQD010000525.1 GCA_937871415.1 uncultured Phycisphaerales bacterium
ACCGAAGTCCGAAGTGCGCTGGCCCGAGGTGCGGCCGTGCTGGCCGGGCTTGGATTCGATCTCCGCCTGCACATCCGTGATCTCGATTACATCCGCCACGCGGGCACGGATCGCCTCTTCAAAGAGCGCCGCGCCCCCGATCACGCACACGCGCCGGTCCGGCGCTTCCCGCCGCGCGATGCGCACCGCCTCTTCCAGCGAACCCGCCACCAGCGCCCTTGAGTCCGGCCCGACCTCGCCCGCACCCATCGTCCTCGACACCACGATGTTCAGACGGTTGGGCAAGCCCCCCGGCGCGCCCTCCGACGCCAGCGACTCGAACGTCTTTCGCCCCATCACCACCACCTGCCCATCCGTGATCGCCTTGAAGTGCTTCAGATCGCTCCGTATGCGCCACGGCAGCCGCCCGTGCGGCGACTTCTCATCCACCACGCCGATCACCCCGTCGCGGCTCACCGCCACCACGATCGTCGCACTACCGACTGTCCCCTCCCCACCCCCGCCCTGCGCCTTCCGCTCTTGGCTTTCCATCACCGCCCCTCCTGATCAACTTGGGCCCCAAAAAGCGCGGAGCCTGGGTGCTTTGCTCCCCTGGTCCCTCGATCCCCCGGCCCTCGATCCCCCGATCCCTTCACCTCACACCGCCACCGGCGCCGAAATCGCCGGGTGCGGGTTGTACCCCACGATCTCGATATCCCCCGGCGTGAACGCGAACAGGTCTCGCACCATCGGGTTCAGCCGCAGCGTCGGCTTCGCACGATCATCCGGGCGCGATAGCAGTTCCCGCGACTGCTCCAGGTGGTTCTCGTACAGGTGCACATCGCCGAACGTGTGCACGAACTCCCCCGCCTCCAGCCCCGTCACGTGCGCGATCATGTGCGTCAGAAGCGCGTAACTGGCGATGTTGAACGGCACGCCCAGGAACAGGTCCGCGCTCCGCTGGTACAACTGGCACGACAGCCGCGCACCCGCCTGCCCCGGCCGGTCCACGTAGAACTGCACGAACGCGTGGCACGGCGGCAGCGCCATCTTCCCGATCTCCCCCACGTTCCACGCGTTGATGATCAGCCGCCGCGAATCCGGTCTCTCCCGGATGTCCCGGAGCAACTGCGACACCTGGTCGATCCGCTCGCCCCCGGGCCCCTCCCACGCACGCCACTGCTTCCCGTACACCGGCCCCAGGTTTCCCTCCTCATCCGCCCATTCGTCCCAGATGCTCACCTTGTGCTCGTGCAGGTACCGCACGTTCGTGTCGCCCCGCAGAAACCACAGTAACTCCACGATGAGGCTTCGCGTGTGGATCTTCCGCGCCGACAGGAGCGGGAATCCCTCCGCCAGGTCGAACCGGAACTGGTGCCCAAAGATCGAACGCGTGCCCACA
>CALMQD010000526.1 GCA_937871415.1 uncultured Phycisphaerales bacterium
GTTCGCCGGTCATGCCCGAACCACATCCCTTCGGCGCGCGCGAAGCGCGCCGCGCCCGCCGCGAACGCCCGCAGCCGCAGGTCGTCCTGGGGCGCCTCGACATCGTCGAGGTCGATCCAGCGCACGGGGAGTTTGGCGCCGACGGGGATCTTCATCGGTGAGTCGGCCCAGTTGCGCGTGCACAGCGAGGCGCGGACCTTTGACGCCAGGGCCTGCAAACGCCCACCCCGGGACAGCTCGCCAGGCTTGAGGGGGATGAAGCGGTAGATCGCGCCGTCGGCCATGTCCTCGGTCAGGTACACGATGCCGGTTCGCGGGTCAACGCACACGGCCTCGTGCCGGAAGCGGCCGAGCGCCCTCAGCGGCTTGGGATCTTCGACGGGGTGATCGAGCGCCGAGGGCACCTCGAACACGTAGCCGTGATCCTGTTCGAAGCCGCCGGGCATGGCGCTGCCGCGCAGATCGTTGGTCTCCTCGCACGTAAGCCACGAGCCCCAGGGGGTCGGACCCCCGGCGCAGTTGCGGACGGTGCCGTGCAGCGACATGAAGCGGCGCGAGACTTGGCGCTTGCGGGTGTCGTAGATGGTTGTCGTCGTGCCGCCGCGCGCCAGGCGCCCGGGGTCGTAGAACAACCCCGGCTTGACCCTGTCGAAGCGTTCATCGTCCGGGCCGAGCGCGGTGCGGGCCCGGTGCGCCGGCATCTCGATCTCGTGGTTGCAGACGATGGCGGTCGTGCCGTCCGGTCTCGCGAACGCGGCCATGCCGTCGTGCTGGCCGGGCACGAGCAGACCGTCGTCCATTTCCTGGCCCGCGCGCGAGACCACGGTGTACGAGAATCCCGCCGGCAGATCGAGCAGTTTGTTCGGATCCGGGAGGAGCGGGCCGTAGCCCGCGCCGGCGTCCGCCAGCAGCGCACCGAGGCTCGCGCCGCGGGCGAGGCCGACGCGGAGACCCGCGAACCCGACCGACGCGGCCATGGCGCGCTCGATGAACTGCCTGCGGGTGACCGTCATGCTCCAAGCGTAGCGGACTGCCCGGCTGCGACAGGCGTGCGCACGGGGCTGTCGCGTCAAGATGGCGTGAACGACGACGCAGCTCCGCGCCGGTCTCGGCCGGGGCCGGTCGGGTGTGATCCCCGCTACGCTTTGCCGCCATGAAACTCTCGCGCCGGGTCAGCCAGCTCAAACCGTCCGCCACCGTCGCCGTGATGAACCGGGCCAAGGAGCTGGCGCGACAGGGCGTGGACGTGCTGAGTTTCGCCGCGGGCGAGCCGGACTTCGACACGCCCGAGCCCATCAAGCAGTCGGCCATCCGCGCGCTGCTCGCGGGGCAAACCAAGTACATGCCGACGCTGGGCGACTTCGACACGCGGAAGGCGGTTGCGGACAAGGTCACACGCGACAACGGCATCCCGAACGTCACCCCCGAGCACGTCGGTATCTCCGCGGGCGGCAAGCATGCGCTCTACACGGTGTGCCAGTGCCTTCTCGACTTCCCGGCATCGGGCGAAGCGCCGCCGGAGGTCATCCTGCCGGTGCCGGCCTGGGTGAGTTACGCGCCGCTGGCGGAACTGGCGGGAGGGAAGGTGGTCGAAGTGCCGACGACTCCGGCGAGCGGCTTCAAGGCTTCCGCTTCGCAGATCGAGAAGGCCATCACGCCGCGCTCGCGGATGCTCGTGCTCAACTCGCCCAGCAATCCGTGCTCGACGATGTACTCGGAGTCCGAGTTGCGTGAGATCGCGAGGGTGGTCGCCAAGGCCGCGGGTACCATCGCGCCCGACCTGGTCATCCTCTCCGACGAGATCTACGAGAAGATCGCGTACGGCGGGATCAGGCACTTCTCGATCGGCAGCGTGCCCGAGGTGGCCGAGCGGACGATCACGCTCAACGGGCTGTCGAAGGCGTACGCGATGACCGGCTGGCGCGCGGGTTACACGGTCGCCAGCGGCGAGTGGGGCCTGAAGTTCATCAAGGCGATGGCCACGCTGCAGGGCCAGATGACGACGAACATCACGTCGTTTGTCTACCCGGCGATCCGCACGGCGCTGGCCGAGTGCGAGAACGACGCACGCCGGATGTGCGAGGCGTTCGCCGGGCGCGCGGGGTTGATCTACGACCGCATCAGCCGCATCCCGGGTGTGACGTGCGTCCGACCGACCGGCGCGTTCTACGTTTTTCCGGACGTTTCGGCTCACTTCGGCAAGAAAAGCAAGGGCGGACGCGAGGTCCGCTGCGCGTTGGACTTCTGCGAGGCGCTGCTGGGCGAGAACCTGGTCGCCGCCGTGCCGGGCGATGATTTCGGGGGGTGCGGCCCCCGGCACATCCGCATGACCTTCGCGTGCTCCGACGACCAGATCCGCCGGGGAATGGACCGGCTCGGCGAGTTCATCTCCGGGCTGCGCTGAATCCCGGGAGCGTTCTGCGCCGCCGTCACGAACGCCCAACCGAGCGGGCGCTCACTCCAGCGCGAAGCCGCCGTCGGCAAGAGTGTCCGGATCGGGGAGCACAGGCAGTCCGTGCTTCTTCCGCAGTTCGTTCTGTGCGGCGACGGCCTCGCTCCACTGATCCACGGAGTAGGTGTCCGTATTGCCGCTGGCGTCGAGCACACACCTCACCGCGAGGATCGACGGGTCGTGTGTGAAACCGGGCGAGGGTGAGTACACCGCGATCCACAGGCCCGGGTCCTGGGGCGGAATCATGACGCCGCGGCAGGTGAAGACGAGATCCCCGACGCGGTGCGCGACCGCGTTCTCGGGGAGGCGCTCGGCGACGCCCTCCACGAGTTTGCTCGCCTGGATGCTGTTCATCGTCTGGTAGTAGCGGAGCGTTCGGCCCTCGACGTGTGCGGCGTCGACGTGATTCGAATCGACGACATAACTCGAGAACGAGAAGCCGTCACCCGTCGCCAGTTCAAGGCCGTGCTTGGGGTATGCGCCCGAGCCCTTGATGTGCTCGGCGATGGCCTTGCCCAGTTCGACGAGGCGGTCGTGGGCGTCCTGGGGCTGAACGCTGACGGGCCCGTACACCATCGTGGGCGGCGGTGGCATGCCCGGAGGGGGCGCGGCGGCCGCGGCCGCCCTTGTCAACTGCGCCACCAGCAGCACGATCGAGACAACGGCGATCGCGACCAGGGCGAGCGGCGGGCCGAGCCCCGCGAACGTGGCCCTGTAACCCGACACGCGCTGCGAAACGGTCAGGATCAGGCACACGCTGACAACTGTCCAGATCTGCGCCAGCCCATATCCACCCACGCAGGGCACCAGGAAGAAGACGCAGGCGCCGGAGGCATAGCAGACACTCTGGATGGTGCGCGACAGACCGCCGTTGGTCCCGCCGGTGACCGCGAGGAGCGCGTGCGCACACAGCGCCCAGAGCAACAGCAGGAGCGGCAAGCCGACGAAGTAGCCCAGGAATACCACGCCCCACTGCGCTCCCCAGAACGCCCAACCCGCGGAGCCGGGGCCGCCCGGACCGCCGGAACCGACGCCGAAGATCGAGACGGCCACGAAGGCGCCCCAGATGAGCGAACCACCGAACGCGACGACCAGGGAGGTCATCAGCATGAAGAGGACCGACGATTGCGTCGGGCGCGAGGTCGTCAGTGCTTCCCCCAGGCTCATGGGCCTGAACGCCGCCATCCCGACGGTCTTGAACCAGCGGGAGAACACGCCGAGGGGTTTGGGCGGATCGTCCAGCCAGGGCAGGCGGTGAATCTGCGTCTGGTCTTCGTTCACGCCGTCGGCGGGCTGGACGATCATCTCGTCCATGGCGACCAGTTTCGCACAAGAGACGCAGGTGAAGGCGTTGGGGAACAGGTGCCCGTTGGCATCGGTTCCGAAGTACCCCTGCCCACAGTGCGGACAGCAGAATCGCACGGAGTTCGGAACGAACCTGTAGTCCGAGGGCTTGAACGGCACGCCGCACTCGGGGCAGGTCCGCGCCTTGAGATTCCAAAGCGAGTAGTTGCAGGCCTTGCAGCGCACGCTCAGCGGCTCCGGAGGGCGGATGACGCCCTAGACCTCATCGGCGGGCGCGGCGCTCGACGGAAGAGGCGCCGGCTCGGGCGCCAGTTCGAGCACAAACTCCTCACCTGCGCCGCGTTCCAACGGTTGTTCGGAATCCACCCCGACGGATTCATGGCGGACCAGGACTCGCTGCTGCTTCACCAGTTCGAGGATCGCCAGAAAGAGCCCGATGGCTTCGCTGCGCGAGCGTCCGTGGAAGAGGCGGGCAAAGGGCATTCGACCGCGCGCCCCCCCGCTGCCGCCGTGTGCGGCCGCTCCAACACCCGGCGCTCCCGAGGACACCTCGGCACGAAGCATGTCCAGGATGCGTTCCGCGTGGATCTCGACCGGCGTGTCGTCGAGGATCACGCGGTGCTCGCCGACGCGCGAGAAGTCCACCGTCTGCATGATCCGCGCGAATGCTTCGACGAGGTCGATGAGCGTGGTGTCCTCGATATCGACCGACGGATCGGTCTCGGGCGGACCGTCCATCGAATCGCCCGCCGACGGTTCCGCGGGCTGAGGCGATTGCGCCCTGCCCGCGGGGTAGCGGGCGAAGAACTCGTCGCGGTATTCCTCGAGCCGCTGCGTCGCGTCCCGGTAACGCTTGTACTCGATGAGCTGTCGGACCAGTTCCGCGCGCGGATCGGTCTCCTTCTTCGCGCCACGAGACGAGTCGTCCTCGCCGGCGATGGCCCGCGCAGTCTCCGCCGGCGGCGCGAGCATGCGCGACTTGATCTCCATGAGCGTCGCGGCCATGACCAGGAACTCGCCCGCACGCTCGATATCGATCGGACGCCGGCGTTCACCCGGCCGGATCATCGCGCCCGCTCCCCCGCCCTGTCCGACGGTTGCAGCGGGTCCCTCGCCCGCGGGCCCTTCGAGTTCCGAGCCCACCGTGAACTGCTCCAGGTACTTCAGGTACTGCTCGGTGATCACCGCGATGGGAATATCCGTCACCTCCACCTCGGCGCGGCGGATCAGGAACAGCAGAAGGTCCAGGGGCCCTTCGAAGGAATCGAGTCGGACGGTGTAGTCAACCTGGCTCACAGAACCTGGGCCTTCCTCTATCCTCGCGACGCCGGGTGTGCAGTGCCGGCCGGACGGGCGGCAAGCACCCAACATCATGCGGCGCAAGGACCGCCAGTCTACCCTGTACAAGGCTCATGCGCAATCAGAATGACACTCTTGAAGCCGCTTCCGACAGCGCCAGCGAGGTCCGGATGGTCGAGCAGAAGGCACTCCGGGATTCCTCCGAACTGGACCTGGCGCGGCGCGTGCTGAGCCTGGAGGCCCAGGCCGTTTCCCGCCTGGCCCAGACCGTCGGCGAGCCGTTTCTGCGGGCGGTTGGTCTGGTTGTTTCGTGCGCCGACGCGGGCGGCAACGTGCTGGTCACCGGCCTGGGCAAGAGCGGGCTCATCGGGCAGAAGATCAGCGCGACCCTGGCATCGCTGGGGATCACGAGCCACTTTGTCCACCCGGCCGAGGCCGCGCACGGGGACCTGGGTCGGTTCCGCGCGAGCGACCTGTGCATCGCCCTGAGTTACTCGGGCGAAACGGACGAGGTCGTCGCCCTGTGCGCGATTCTCAACCAGGACCAGTTGCCGATCATCGCCATCACCCGGGGCGCTTCGGAGGGCGCCGGCCCGTCGTCGCTCGAACGGGTTGCGAGTGTCACGCTCGCGATCGGCGAGTGCGACGAGAGCAGCATCAGCCCGGCACCGACGTGCTCCACGACCGCGTCCCTGGCCATCGGCGATGCGCTCGCGCTCTGCGCCGCGTCACGCCGGAACTTCACCGACGACGACTTCGCCAAGCGTCACCCCGGGGGTTCGTTGGGCGGGCTTCTGCGCCCCGTCGTCGAGGTCCTGCGCTTCCGGGTCGGGCACGGGCTCGAGCCGGTGCCGGACCACCTGAGCGTGGGCGAAGCGCTGGCCCGCGCCGATCGCCCGGGCCTGCGCCGTCCGGGCGCGCTGCTGCTCGTCGACGAGTCCACCGGCAAGCTCTCGGGTATCTTTACCGACGGCGATCTGCGACGGCTGGTGCTGCGGTCGACGGGTGAACTCGCCCGCCCGGTGCGCGATCTGATGACCCGCCACCCGACCACGCTGACGGACGCGGCGCTGGTCCGCGACGCGGTTCGTCTCGTGCGCGAGAACCGACGCGACGAGATCCCGGTTGTCGACTCGGGCGGTCGTCCCGTGGGGATCCTCGATGTGCAGGACCTCATCGCGATGAAACTCGTCAAGGACTGAGTTACCTCGGAGTTCCACTCGCTCCCATGACCGACCACCACGGCAACAACCCCGAGCCCATGCTTCTCACCGGTCCGCTGCGCGAGAGCGCGGCGATCATCCGGCTCATCGCGATGGACGTCGACGGTGTGCTCACCGACGGCTCGATCAACCTCGACGACAACGGGGTCGAGACCAAACGCTTCAGTGTGCGCGACGGGCTGGGGATCTCGGTGTGGATGCGGCTGGGCTTCGAGGCCGCGTTCATCACGCGCCGGTCGGGCGGTGCGCTCAACCACCGCGCCCGGGAACTGGGCGTGAAGCACATCGTGCAGGGATCGAAGGACAAGCAGGCCGCGCTGCGCGATCTGGCCGACGCGACCGGCGTTCGCGTCGAGGAGATGATCTTCGTCGGCGACGACTGGCCCGATCTATCCGCGTTCAAGATCGCGGGACTCTCCGCGGCGGTCGCCGATGCCGACGAACTGGTCCGCGGGCGCGCGAGCGTCGTGCTCTCGCGCCCCGGCGGCGCGGGGGCGATCCGCGAACTGGTCGAGGAACTCCTGAAGGCCAAGGGCATGTGGCGGCAGGCGACCGATCTGTTCGAGTAAGGCCGTCTCGCCGCGGCACATCCGACAAGCGCGCTGCGAGGCGCCGACCGGGAAAACCCCCGCGTTCAACGCGGGCCGCGAGTACACTCCTGCACGATGGCGACGGGATCACGTAAACCGGGGACCACGCGTTCGCTCGGCCTGATCGTGGCGTGCGCGTTGGCGCTTGTTCTGGCCGGCGTCGTGCTGCTCGTGGCGATCAACAACCGCACAAAGCCCAAGCCCGACGCCAACGAACTGCCGATCGATGTCTCGGAGCGTCCGCCGACCATGGGCGGTGACGTCGTCGACATTTCCGCCCAGGCGACGGGCCGGTTCCAGGCGGTCGACAAGGACGATCCGACGCGCCTGGCTTGGGAGCTGATTTTCTCGAAGCTCGACCCCGTGGGTCCCGGCGTCTACCGGCTCACCGAGCCGCGGGCCTGGCTCTACACACGGGACGGGC
>CALMQD010000527.1 GCA_937871415.1 uncultured Phycisphaerales bacterium
GGGGGCGGGTGGGGTGGGGGGGGGGGGGGGGGGGGGGCGCGTACTCACTGCTGGTCATCCACGGCCCGTGGGGGGTGGGCAAGAGCCACCTGGCGCACGGCGTGGCGATGCGCTTCCGCGAGCGCCACCCGGGCGCGAGCGTGCGCGTCACCGGCGGCGAGGCGTTCATGAACGAGTTCGTCGCGGCCATCCGCGACGGGTCGGCCGGCGGCTCGAACGGCGGGTCGTCGAGCGGCATGGACAAGTTCCGGCGTAACTACCGGCGGGTCGACCTGCTGGTGATCGACGACGTGCAGGCGCTGGCGAACAAGCAGGCGACGCAGGCGGAACTGCTGCACACGTTCGAGGAGATCGCGCGGAGCGGGGCCCGGGTGGTGCTGGTGAGCGACCAGCACCCGCGCCAACTCGAGAAGTTCTCGCCGCAACTGATCTCGCGGTTCCTGGCGGGCATGGTCGCGGGGATCGCGCCGCCGGACGAGGATCTCACGCGCCGACTGATCAAGACGCTGGCGCTGCGGCGCGGGCTGGCGATGGACGAGCAGGCGGTCGCGGCGACGGCGCAGCGGGCGCGCCTCCTGCCCGGCGCGGCGAGCGGCCTCTCGGTCCGCGAGATCGAGGGAATCCTGACGCGCATCGAGGCGGTGCACCGTCTGCTGCCCGATCCGAGCGGCGCCAGCCGCAGCGGGGCGATCAACCTGCTCGCCATCGAGCGGGCCCTGGGCAACGGTTCGTCGGTCGCGGGCGTGGTCGCCGGCGCACCGACCGCCGCGGCGGGCAACGGCGTGATGCCCGAGCACGCGCTGGGTGTCGCGGCGTGGATGCTTCCCGGCGGTGGGCGCGGCGCGCGGATCGAGACGATCATCACGCAGACCTGCCGCTACCTGAGCGTCGACCCGATGGACCTCTCGGGGCGCACGCGCCACAAGCGCGTCGTGCTGGCCCGTTCGGTTATCACGCACCTGGCGCGCCAGTTCACGACGATGAGTTTCCCCGAGATCGCTCGGGCGCTGGGACGGCCCAACCACTCGACGGTCATCACGGCGTACCAGCGTCTCGCGGCCCAGCTCGCCGAGAACGAGCAGTTGGGGCACGAGCACGTGCCGGAGCCGATGACGGTGAACGCGCTCGTGGATCGGCTGACGACGACGCTCAAGGGGGCGTGAGTCGGCGGGACTACAGCCCGCTCGTGCAACTTCTCCAGTCGCGGACCAAGACCCATGTCGCGGGTGCGAGCGCGGCGACGCACGCGCTCGCGATGGCCAGCGCCTGACCGGTCGTGAGAGGCGGGTCGGGTGATTGGTTTGCGGGCCAGGGGCCGTGCCACTCGCTCCAGTGGTCGCCCGCGATGCACTGCGCGACTGAAGTTGTGAGCATGACCATCGCGATCAGCCACGCCGGGATGAGGACCGAAGCCGCAAAGCCGTACCAAGCCTTGCGAACGTTGAATCGCCACGTGTAGACGACCAACGCAAGCGCATAGAGCGTGCTGACGATGAACAGCCCCGCCAACTCGCGAGCGTGCGGCGAGGCGCCCAACGATGCGACTACAAACAAGGGATAGGTCGCGATGGTGACGGCGGCGGCGCTCCAGCCGCGCTTGGGTTTGCCGATAGAGATGAGTGCAAGCGCGGCGAAGACCATCGGAGTAGTGACGGAGACTGAAAAGCCGTGTCGGGTGTCCAGCGGAGTTCCGGTGCTGGAAGTGGGAGCAACAGGAGCGTCGTCACGACGCTCAGCGCCAGCGCACCCGTTGTGAGGAGCGAACGCCACACGGGAAGCGAGCGAGGGCGAACCGGACGCTCCACCCATTGAAACTGGCCTCCGCACTCGGGGCAATGTCCTGCCCGCAAACCGACGAGGTCGTACTTGCAGAAGGGGCAGGGGAGTTGGGGAGAGACGGGGCCCATCGGATCGCCGGCCGCCAGGAGCTGAGCGTTCGCAGAGCGCTGCGCGTCGCCGGAGCGAGCGGTTCCGGGAACGAACCGGACTGTCTTGGGTTCTCGTGGGCGGTCGCTACGGGCGCACGATGTTGCGGAGCGCCTTCTCCAAGGAGTCGAGTTCTTGTTCCGCTGTGTCAAAGACGCGGGCCGGATCGACCGCGTGGTAGACATGGATCATGAAGTTCCGAAACGCCCGCACGTCTTTCCACGCGACTTCCGGGTGGCGCGACTTGACAGCCTCGGGGATGTGGAACACCGCCTCGCCGAGGCGGACGAACGCGTAGCTGACGGCGAAGTGCGTCTTCTCGTCCTTGGCGAATGAGTTCCGGTCATGCCCGGCGAGAAACACCCGGATCCGCTCGATGTCCTCGAGCATGAGGTGCACGCGGTCTTGCCACCGCTGCGAGCAAGGGTCTGGAGCGGCGTCACGCGACACGCAGTCGGTCCTGTTCGATGCCCCGTCGCAGGGACGGACGCAGGCGCGGGTGGTCCTCGACGATGTCGACCGGCCGCCCCAGGAGTGTTTCCAACGTGTCGCGGAGGCGTGAGAGCGTCACGAGCGTGACGCGAGCCGTGGGTTCAAAGGAAACGAGAATGTCGACGTCGCTGGAGGCTCGCTCCTCCCCTCGCGCGACCGAACCAAAGAGCGAGAGCGAGGCCACTCCGAACTCACGGGCCAGCCCCGGAGCGGCATTCCGAAGTGCCGCGATGACCTGGTCTCGAAGCATGCGAAATGATACGCGCCCGCCGCTCGTTTGATTCGCCGCCGCGTGCCGATACTGGCCCCATGGCATTCTCTTCCGGCCCCCACGCGCCCGTTCCCTCGCACGAGATCCCGCTCAGCCGCCCCGACATCACGGACCTGGAGATCGACCTGGTCGTGCGCACGCTCCGGAGCGGGCGGCTGGCGCTCGGGCCCATGGCCGAGCAGTTCGAGAAGGTCGTCGCGTCGCACGCCGACTGCGAGTTCGGTGTGAGCGTGAGCAACGGCACGTGCGGCCTGCACATGGCGCTCCTGGCGCTGGGCATCGGCCCGGGCGACGAGGTCATCACCACGCCGTTCTCGTTCATCGCGTCGAGCAACTGCATTCTCTACGTCGGCGCCAAGCCCGTCTTCGTCGACATCTGCCCCAAGACGCTCAACATGGACCCCGAGCGGCTCGAGGCGGCGATCACCAGCCGCACGAAGGCGATCATCGCGGTCGAGACCTTCGGCAACCCGGCGTACACGGACGCGTACGCGCAGATCGCGCAGCGCCACGAGATCCCGCTCATCGAGGACTGCTGCGAGGCGCTGGG
>CALMQD010000528.1 GCA_937871415.1 uncultured Phycisphaerales bacterium
GGGCACCGTCGTACGCCTGCCCGTTGCCCAGAGTGATCCGGGCGTTCGTGTTGTACTGACGGTCGATCACCCCGGTCTGCGGGTTGACGTTGCCGTCCACCACCCGCACCCCGCGCCCGTTGTTGAAGTCGCTCAGCAGCGTGCCGCTCGAGAGCGACCGGATCCCCAGTTCCGTCGCCGTGTCGGCCCCCCCGGGGACCTCCTCGATCCCCAGTCTGAGCCCCGAGATTTCATTGAACACGTCCAGACTCCGGCCGTTGGCCGAGAGTTCCACCCGCACGCCCGGCACCTGCGACTGGATGAGCGAGCGGATGTCCCCCACCGTCTGCGCCGACGACAGATCCACGTCCGTGATGCTGCTGGTCGTCCCCTGCGTGAACCGGAACCGCACCGAGCCCAGCGGCAGCGTCAGCCCGCTCAGCGCCGCCACCGGCGTGAGCAGGGTGACCTTCGGATTCAGGTCCGCGCCCGCCGGCGTGGTGTCGTTGAAGGTCGTCCCCGCGAGCCCCAGGTCGCGCGCCGTCACCCCCTGGCCCACGTCGGCGATGGCGACCGTGTTGCCGGTCACGACGTCCAGCGAGATCGCGCCGCCCGAGGTGCCCACCGCGCCGGGACCCAGCACCGTGACGCTGTTGTCCGTCTCGTACTGGCGGATCGCCGCCGTCAGCGCATCGGTCACGTCCTGGACGGTGTCGGCGTTGGAGAGATCGACCTCGATCGGGGGCGTCGAACCGTTGATGGTCAGGGCGACCTTGCCCTTGCTCACCCCCAGAGACCGGGCCCCGAGCAGGTCGGTCAGGCGCGTCCCCGGGGTCAGCCCCGGGTTGAGGTCCACCGTCCCGCGCAGGCGCGACGACGTCTCGCCGATGGCGTTGTCGCCGCCGATCGTCACCGGGATGTCGTCCCACGTCCCCAGATCGGTCAGCAGGCCCGAGCCGCGCCCGACGTACCGGAACCCGCCGCGGAGTTCCTCGATGGGCGGGCGCGTCGGCGTGCTCCCGCCGAAGACGTACACGCCGTTGGTCGACCGGTTCGCCAGCTGCAGCAGCGACCGGATCATCCCGTCGATGACGATCGCCTGGTTCGAGCGCGTCGTCGCGTCGCTCGTCGCGTTGATCTGGTCCGAAGCGATCGACTTGGCCTGGCTCACCAGGTCCGTCGCGTCGCCGAGCGTCGAGTCCAGGTACGACAGCGTCGCGTTCGCGCTCGACAGGTTCTGCAGCCGCTGCGCGCCGCGCTCCAGCCGGTCCTGCAGCACGCTCACCTGCGCCGCCCCGATCGCGTTGTCGCTGAACCGGCTGATCGCCTTGTTCGACGCCAGCTGCGACTGCACCCTCAGCAGGTCCACGTTCGTGCTCGTCAGGCTGCTCAGGAGCAGCCTCGACGCCATGAGGTTGGGCACGCGGGTCAGGTTGGAGGGGATCGACGACATCTGTTCACACTCGAATGGTCTTGGTGGCGCCGGTCTCCAGACCGGTGTGCCTTCGCGTCTCTTTACCGGCCTTTCCGCCGGGGGATGGGGGACCCACCGGGAGTTGCTCGCTCTTCGTTTGCTCTCTCAACAGTTCCTAGATCAACGACAGCAGCGTCTGCGTCATCTCGTCCACCGCCGAGATGAACCGCGCCGACGCCTGGTACTGACGCTGAAAACTCAGCAGATTGATCGACTCCTCGTCGACGCTCACGCCCGACACCGCCGAGCGCTGGCTCTCGAGGTTCTCCCGCACCAGGCGGGTCGCGTCGGCGCGGTTCGACGCCGCCGCGGCGTCGAGCCCGACGCTCTGCGCCGTGTCGATCCACGCGCCGCTGATGCTCCGGTCCGACAGCGCCGGGTTCTTCGCGTCGCGCAGCGCCGCGATGTTCAGCGCCGCCGCGTTGTCCACCACATCCGTGCCCTTGTACCCGCCCGTCGCCAGCAGCCCCGGCTGCGTCACCAGGTCCGAACGCACGTCGATGTCCGTCGCGTCCTTGCCCGTGAAGTACGTGTTGATCCCCAGCACCGCGAGCACGCCCGAGCTGTCGTCGCTGAAGCGGACGTCGAACCCCTGGTCCGTCGTGATCGACAGCGTCCCGTCCGGGTTGACCGTCGCCGACACGCTCGGGAGGTTGTCCAGGTCCGTCGCCAGCGACGCGACCGACGTGTCGTCGCCGAACCCCGGCGCGCCCGTCGAGTCCCGGCCGTCGAGGTCCACGTCGATCCGCACCGTCTGCTCCGCCCCCGTCGACTGGTTCCGCACCGTCACCAGGAACCCGCCGTTGGTCGCTTTGAACGGCAGCGCCGAGAACGTCAGGTTGCTCGGGTCGTTCAGCGAGAGCGTCGTGTCCGCTGTCGACACCGTCCGCGTCGAGCGCAGGCTCGTCAGCGGCGTCTGGCCGAATCCCTGGCTGTGGACCTTGTTCACCTCGAAGACCAGCTGCGCCGCCACGTCGTCGAGGCGGTCGATCGTCCGATCGATCGTCGATCCGCGCTGGCCAAGCAGCGCGCCGATCGACCCCGACCGCACCGAGAGCTGCGTCCCGTCGTCCTGCACGTTGATCGAGACGTTCAGCTCCGATCC
>CALMQD010000529.1 GCA_937871415.1 uncultured Phycisphaerales bacterium
CCAGCCCCGGTTCCACGCTTTCACGATCGAACTCGCCCCGGGCTCGAGCCGGCCCGTCACGGTGCATCTGGTGTCCACCACGGTTCTGCACGACGACAAGGGACCATACTCCGGCGCCGCGGCGGCCTTCGACGCCGACGCCGATCCGCGGCTCGACCGGCGACTCGACCCCGAAGCGCTCCGGGTCTGCCGCGATGGTTCCATCTACACCGCCGACGAGTACGGCCCGTGGATCGACCGCTGGTCCGCCGCCGGCGCACACCTCGAGCGACTCGCGCCGCCCGACAAGTACAGGGTGAAGAAACGCGGGGACGCGGCCATGCACGAACTCCCGCCCAACAACCGGCGCGGCCGCCAGTCCAACCGCGGCTTCGAGGGCCTCGCGCTCAGCCCCGACGAGTCCATCCTCTGGGCGCTGCCGCAGGGCGTGCTCTTGCAGGACGGCGCGCTCGACCCCGCCAACGAACGCATAGGCCGCTGCGTGCGCCTGCTCGAACTCGACCTGCGCTCGCGCGCCACGCGCGAGTACGTCTACACGCTCGACGCGCCCGAGCTCGGCCTCAACGAACTGCTCGCGCTCCCCGGAGGGCGGCTCCTCGCGCTGGAGAAGGACGGCAAGGAAGGCAAGAAAGCGCGGGTCCGCAAGCTGTACGCGATCGACCTCGCCGGCGCGACCGATGTCTCCGGGGTCGACGCGCTCCCGTCATCGCCGTCCGACCTGGACGCGGCGATCAAGCCCGTGCGCAAGACCCTCCTGCTCGACCTGCTCGACCCGCGCTGGGGGCTCGCCGGGTCCGACATGCCGGAGAAGGTCGAGGGGCTCGCGCTGGGCCCGGCGCTCCCCCACGGCCGCGTGCCCCTGCTCGTCACCAGCGACAACGACTTCCGCGACGGCCAGCCGACCCGCATCTGGGTCTTCCTGCTCGACGCCAAGGACCTGTCGCCCGCGCCGTGACCGTCGGCGTCGCCGCGTGCACGCCTCTTGCTCGGTTCAGCGCTCGTCCATGGTCTCCACCGGCTCGTCGGCGCCCGAGCCGTGGGCGAGGTCGTCGAGCGACCACGTCTGCCACACCTTCGCGTACGCCTTCGCGCCCTGGTTCCAGGTCTGCTCGGCGTTCTCGAGCAGTTCGATCGACTCGCGACCGTCCGGCGTGAGGTCGCCCGCCTGCTTCGACAACGCCTGCTCCGCCACCGACCCGAGCATCAGCGGCAGGCCGGGCGAGAGGAGCGCCGAACCGACGAGCGAGCAGACCTTGTTCACACGCTCCGCCGCGTCGTTCGATTCCTCGAACGCACTGCGCACCAGCGCCGCCTGGCCATCGGCCACGGCCAGCGCGGCGTCGTAGCCGATCGTCGCGAAGAACGCCTCCGCTTCCGGAACGCCGCGGAAGTCCTGCCGGAAATGCCAGAGGTACGCCGCCGTCGGCGCGCCGTCGCACGCGATGGCGCCCGCGTCGTCCCCCAGGCCCATCTCCTTGAGCGCCGCGATGTGCTTGTGCGCCGCCTCTTCGATCGCCCGGCGCAGCGCCGCCGCGCCGGCCGCGGCTTCGTCGGGCGCCGTCTCGAACTTCTTCCCCGGTCCGGCGCTCTCTTTCGGTTGCGGGTCCGCACCGCCCGCGTTCCCGGCCCCGCGCTGCGCCTGCGACTTGGCCGCTTCGAACCGCGCGAGAACCTCCCAAGCACCCCCGTACCACACCGGCCCGACGTACCCGAACTCGTCGGCGCTCTTGGGCGTCAGCAGGCCCGTCGCGATCTTGAGCGCCTCTCCCGGATCGTCCACCTGCATCCCGACGATCCAGTTCAGACACTCCTCGGCGCGCACCGGATTGATGTAGTCGTTGTACGAGGGCATGACGCGCAGCCGGACGCCGGAGTGTCCCGCGCTCTTGAACGCCTCGTACGTCGCCTCGGTCAGCGCGACGTTCAGCAGCCCGTCCTTCGCGCCGTGCAGAAACACCGTGGGCGTCGCGCCCGCGACCGCCGCATCCTTCATCTTCGCCGAGGCCCGGTGCAGCACCACGCCCTCCGCCAGCGCCGGGAAACGCTGCGAGAAGAGCAGCGCGAAATCCGCGCCGGTCCCCGTGCCGTACAGGTACATCCGCCTTACCGGCAGCGTCCGCGACAGCTCCAGCATCACGTCGCGGAACGCCATGATCGTCTCGACGCTCGCCAGGAACGCGCGGCTCTCGCCCGGCTTGCCGCGCGAGCGCAGCGCCGTCAACCCGTCCACGCACACCACGATGCAGTTGGGCGCGAAGCGTCCGCCGGTGTCCGGGTCGCTCATCCCGTGCGACGACATGCCCCAGCGGACGTTCTCCCCCGAGGGGTGCAGCAGCACCACCAGGTCGTACGCCTTGCCCTTCTCAAAGTCCGCCGGCAGAACCCACAGGAACCGCACGCCCGCCTGCGTCCGCGCCGCGTACCACACGTCCCCCTCGCACTCCCACGTCGGCTGCTTCTGCTCCGGGTCCTGCTCATTGTCCCAGCGTCCGGGCGAAGAGACCTTCGCCCCGGTCATGACCTCATCGCCCTGCTCGCCCGCGTCGTCGCTTCCTTCATCGCTCGGAGCCTCGTCCGGCATGCCGCCCTTGTCCCTGTTCGGACGCGTCTCCTTCGGGCGGCCCCACGTCGGCTGCGCAACCAGCGGCGACGCCGACCACGCCAGCGCCACCACGCCCGCGAACAGGGCGCAGAGCACCGGGCGAACGCTCATCGGGCGAAACTTCATCAGTGAACCCCTCCCGCGGGCTTGGCCGGCCCGTCGCCCGCCGGCTTTGCGCCCGGGCGGGTCTGAGTCGTTTGGAGCGGCGCGCCCGCGCCCGCGACCAGCGGACTCTGCTGCGCCTCGCGCAGCGCGATCAGGCTGTACGCCGTGATGAGCACCGGGTTGTCCTCCATCCACCGCTTGTTCACCGATCGGAACTGACCGTCGGGCTCCTGCAGCGTCTCGAGCTTGTCGACCAGGTCGTTGGCCCAGTCGCGCCGCTGAACGCCCTCGTTCACCTTGACGTCGAACCCGGCCTCGCCCCACGCCGCGAGCGCACGCGAGAACGTGAGATAATAGTAATACTGCCCCTCCGAGCCCATGCCCGGGTTCTCATCGACCGTGTAGTTGCTCTTGATCCACCCCAGCGCGCTGGTGACCCGCACGTCATCCCGGTCGAGTTTCGCGTACGCGTAACTCTTGAACCCCGCGTACGTCATCGAGCCGTAGGCCCGCAGGCGCGACGCCGTCGTGCCGTCGCTGAGCGTCTCCTCCATCGTCCCCGCCTGGCTCTGGCCCGCGCGTTTGTCGATGCTCTCGGCGTTCTCCGCCGTCGAGTACACGAACCCGCCCTGACGCGACCCGTCGGCGTAGGGCATGTCGTTCACTTCGTCGAGCATCTGCGTGCGCGACAGAAACACCAGCGCCCGCTGCACCGCCGGATCGGTCGAGGGCACGCCCGCGTCCTGCAGCGCATCCATGAACATGTTGAGGTTCGAGGTGTCGGGCCGCCCGCTCCGGCCATACCCCACACCGCCGTAGAACGGGTGGTCCTTCGTCACCGGCTTGGCCGCTTCTTTCCCGCCCACCACCCCGTCGGCCTCCTCGCCCCACTGCAGGTGGCGCAGGAACTTCAGCGCCGGCTTCACGGCGTCCTGCGCGTACGGCTGCTTGATCTGCGACAGCGCCGAGATCGCAAGCGACGTGTTGTACGCCGGCGCCGCTCGGTCGTAGATCCCTCCGTCCGGCTGCTGGTGGCTCAGCAGGTACTTCACCCCCGACGTGATCGCCAGGTCGTCGTGGCTCATCTTCGGATTCATCACCAGCCCGCGCAGCACCAGGCCCGTGATCCCCGGCATGTGCGGCTGCGATGGAGCCTGCGCTTCCGGTTTGCCCGGATCCGCCTTCGGCGCTTCCGGCACCGACCACCCGCCCGTCGCCTTGTCCTGGTGCGCCAGGAGAAACGACTCGGCCTTTGCCGCCAGCGCATCGGCCTTGGCCTTGTGGGCCGCGTCGATCGCGCTCGCACTCGCCGCGCTCAGCACGACCGCGCACGCGCCAGCCGCCAGCGCCCGCGCACGCGTCATCGACCGCGCACCTTGGGCTCCTTCCATCCGACTTCCTGGTTCCCGGGTCTTCACGTGTTCAACTCCGTTTGCGCTCGGCGAGCGGTTCGTGTTCAGTTCCCCCCGCGAAGGCTCTTCGCAACGCGCTCTCGATCCGCGCGGCTCCCCGAAGAATGTACCACGCCCGCCCTCTCCGATTGCACGAATCGGGCTTCCCGACGCGCGGCTCACCCTCCCGTTGCGCCCGGGTGCCCCGCGCGGGCGTGCGCCATGATCATCACCGCCGCCGCCACCGCCGCGGTCTCGATCCGCATCACCAGCGGCCCCAGCCCCACGCGCTTCGCACCCGCCGCGAGCGCCCGGGCCCGTTCCTGGTCTTCCCACCCGCCCTCCGGCCCGATGAGCACGCGCACCGCCGCGGGCCCGACTCCCCCCCGCCATGCCTCCGCTTCATGGATTCCACTCTTCCCCTGCGCGACTGCACGCGCATGTTCGGCCCACGCCGCCACCACGTCGGCGAGATTCTCAACAGGAGCGAGCAGCCCCGAACCCTGGATCGCGCTGCCGCGCCCGACGATCGGCACCGCGTCCTGTCCCGCCTGCTCGTCGGCCAGCAGCACCACCGTGCCCGCCGGCGCCGCGAGCGCTTCCTCAAACTTCACGACATTCCCGATCTCCATCAGCCACGGGCGCGCGCACTGCTTGGCGCTCTCGACACAGATCCGGCGCAGGCGTTCCATCTTGTGCCCGCCCTCACGCGGCTCGACGACGCTCCGCGCACACACCATCGGAGACACCGCCGCCGCACCCGCCTGCGACAACTGATCGATCATCTCGTCCAGCCGCCCGCCCGCGCCACCCTTGGGCACCGCCGTGCAGATCTCCAGCCGCGGCCGCAGC
>CALMQD010000530.1 GCA_937871415.1 uncultured Phycisphaerales bacterium
GTCGACGCCTTCTTGCTCATGTTCGCCTTCCCGCTGACTCAAACCCCGGTGGGTCTCAATGACGATTCGATTTCCGATGGATCAGACCGACAGACGACGCCCGACGAACCGGCACTTGACCGGCATCTTCGCCGCGATGCGGACCATCACGCGCTTGGCGGTCGCCTCGGGCACGCCGGCGATCTCGAAGAGCACCGTGCCGGGCTTGACGCGCGCCGCCCAGTACTCCACCTCGGCCTTGCCGGTGCCCATTCGGGTTTCCAGCGGCTTCTTGCTGATGGGCTTGTCCGGGAAGACGCGGATGAACAGCTTGCCTTCGCGCTTGAGGAAGTGCTGGGCCGCGACGCGACCCGCCTCGATGGTGCGGGCGGGGAGCCACGCGCCGTCGAGCGACTGCAGGCCGTAGTCGCCGAACGCGACGTAGTTTCCCTTCGTCGCCTTCCGCGGACGGACGCGACGCTGCTCCTTGCGGAACTTCACTCGTTTAGGCATCAACGCCATACGACCAACTCCCTGCGAAGAACCAACCCACTATCCCAGTCCAACCGTCCGGATCACCAGCCGAACCAACGAGCCGAGGCTCGCGACGACGATCACCGGCGACCACGCGCACGGGCGCGACCGCCCGCCGCCTTCGATTCCGTCTCGTCCGTCATGCCCTGCTCGTACAGACCCTTGTAGATCCACACCTTGATGCCGATCACGCCGTAACTCATCACCGCTTCGGCCACGCCGTAGTCGATGTTCGCCTGCAGCGTGCTCAGTGGCAGCGAGCCCAGACGCACGTCGAGACGACGGCTCATCTCCGCGCCGCCCAGGCGGCCGGAGATCATGACCTTCACGCCCTTGGCGCCCGCGGCCATCGCGCCCTCGGCACGCATCTTCACCGCGCGACGGAAGGCCACGCGCTTGCGGAGCTGGTCCGCCACGTTTTCGGCCACCAGTTTCGCGTCCAGGTCCGGCGTCTTGACCTCGATGATCGAGATCGCGACCTTGCGCCCGGTCATCAGCTGCAGTTCTTCCTGCAGACGATCGACCTCGGCGCCCTTCGGACCGATCACCAAGCCGGGGCGCGCGGTCTTCACGATGACCTTCAGTTCCTCGCGCGTGCGCTCGATGTGGATGTCCGACACCGCGGCGTGCGGGGGCTGGCGGTTGAGCCGCTTGTCGAGGAACTTCCTGATCTTCTCGTCCTCGATCAGCAGTTCGCCGTACAGCGCCTTGGGGGCGTACCACCGGCTCTTGTGAGCCTCGGTGATGCCGACCCGCAGACCGAATGGATGCGTCTTCTGACCCATGGGATTACTTCCGCTCCTTGCCGCCGCGGCCAACGCGCTGCTCAAGCCCCACCGTGATGTGTGACGAACGCTTCAGAATCGGGTGCGCCCGGCCGCGATCCTTCGGCTGGAAACGCTTCATGTGCGGGCCCGCGCCGACGGTGCTCTCGGTGACGACGAGCGTCTCCACGTCGGCGTTGGCCTGCTCGGCCTCCGCACGCGCCGCGAGCAGCGCCTTCTTCACGTCCACCGCCGCACGCTTGGTCGTGAAAGTCAGCATGTTCTCGGCCGTCACCACGTTCTTGCCGCGGATGAGGTCGACGATGAGCTTGACCTTCCGGGGCGAGCCGCGGTGGTTGCGCAGCGTGCTCTGGAACCGCGCGATGTCGGAAACCTGCACGCCCAACGCACCGGCCAGGCGGGTGATGTCCTCGCTCTTGCAGCGGGGATGATCGGTCCCGCGCATCCAGTTCCCCACGGCCGAGCGGGCGCGTTCGCCCGTCAGGCCGATCCGCTCGATCGCCTGCGCGAGCTGATCGATCGTCAGCTCCTTCTCGGCGGCGAGTTTCTTCAGTTGTTGGCCTCGGATCTTCACGTCGAGTTCCTCTGCATCGAGTGCCTGCCGTACCGCTTCACGTCTTCCGTTCCCCCGCGCCGAAATCAACCCTTGGCCGGGGCCGCGGCCGGTGCCGCGCCGCCCTCGATGCCTTCCTTCTTGTTGGTGTGCCCGCGGAAGGTGCGCGAGATCGAGAACTCGCCCAGCTTGTGGCCCACCATGTCCTCGGTCACGAACACGTCGAGGAACTGCCGGCCGTTGTGCACCTTGAACGTGTGCCCGACGAACTCGGGGACGATGGTGCACGCGCGCGACCAGGTCTTCAGACCCTCGCGCTTGCCCGTCTGGTTGAGCTTCTCAACCCGGCGGTACAGGCGCTCGTCGACGAACGGACCTTTCTTGAGACTGCGACCCATATGCGTCCTTCGTGCTTGTCGGCCGCGGAACTTGCCCGCGACCCGGTGCCTCTGCCTTCCCGTTCCAGCGCCCGCCGCCGGGCGCCGAGTGTCGTGCCTTACTTCTTCTGGCCGAAGCGCTTGCTCACGCGACGGCGGATGATCAACTTGCCCGAGTGCTTCTTGCGGTTGCGCGTGCCGCCGCCCTTGGCCAGGACGCCCGTGGGGCCGACCGGCGGACGGTTGCCCTTCGAGCGGCCCGAACCGCCGCCCAGCGGGTGCGCGTTGTGGCTCTTGGCCACGCCGCGGGTGATCGGACGAACGCCCATGTGGCGGTTCAGGCCGGCCTTGCCCAGACGACGCAGGATGTGGTCCGGGTTGCCGACCTGGCCGATCGTCGCGCGGCAGTTGATGGGGACCATGCGCTGCTCGCCCGAGGGGAGCATGAGCGTCGCGTAGTCGCCCTCCTTGTTCATGAGCTTGGCGTACATGCCGGCGCTGCGGCACATCTGGGCGCCGCGCCCCGGGATGATCTCGACGCAGTGCACGTCGAGGCCGGTGGGAATGTCGCGCAGGCGCATGTTGTTGCCGACCTTCGGGTCGGCGGGGGCGTCGCCCTGGGCCACGATCGTGTCGCCGACCTTCAGGCCCAGCGGCGCGATGATGTACCGCTTGACCTTGTCGGTGTACTCGACGAGCGCGATGTGCGACGAGCGGTTGGGGTCGTACTCGATCGCGGTGATCTTGCCGACGATGCCGTCGCGCTCGTTGCGCTTGAAGTCGATCAGGCGGTACATGCGCTTCGTGCTGCCGCCACGCCCGCGCACCGTGATCTTGCCGTGGTGGTTGCGGCCCGCGTTGTCCTTCCACGGGCGCAGCAGCGACTTCTCGGGCGTCTTCTTGGTCACTTCCGCGTGCGCGTTCACCGAGGCGAATCTGCGCCCGGCGCTCGTCGGCTTGTATTGCTTGATCGGCATGACTGCTCGCCTTCTCTTGCTGGTGCCTGTCTTCCGCCCGGTGTCCGATTGCTCAGAACAGATCGATCTTGTCGCCCTCGGCGAGTTTGACGCTCGCCAGCTTGGTCAGCTTGGCCTCCGACCAGCCCGTCTTCACGCGCCGACGCTTGCCCTTGCGCGTCTGCGTGTTCACGCCGGCGACCTTGACCTTGTACAGGTCCTCGATCGCCTTGCGGATGTCGGTCTTGGTCGCGCGCGTGTCCACCTGGAACACGTAGCGGTTCTGCTCGTTCATGCCCCAGGTGCCCTTCTCGGTCACCACGGGCTTCTTGATCACGTGGATCGCTTCCATCACGCGACCTCCTTGTTCTTCTTGCTGCGCCCGAGCGGGTTGACCTTCGCGTCCTTGCCCGTCTGGCTCGAGGGGCCCTTGAGCCACGCCTCGAGGTCGCCCTTGCCGATCACCAGGTAGCGGTGGTTCAGCAGGTCGAAGCAGTTGAGCTGCGACGGCTGGGTGAGCGTGATGCTCTCGACGTTCCGCCCGCTCTTGCGAACGTTGTCGTTGCCGGCATCGACCGCGATCAGCGCCGACTTGTCGACCTTGATCGCACTCAGGAACGAAACGAAGTCCTTGGTCTTGGGCGCCGTCATCGACAGCGTGTCGATCACCTTCACCTCGTTGTCCACGAGCTTGGCCAGGAGCGCGTTGAGATTCGCCTTGCGGCGCATCTTCTTGGGCATCTCCTTGCGGTAGTCCGCGTGCTCGCGCTGCTTGTGGTGCGCGTGCGAGCCGCCGCGGAAATGCGGGACCTTGCGGTCGCCGTGACGCGCCCCGCCGGTGCCCTTCTGCTTCACGATCTTGCGGGTAGAGCCCTCGACGTCGTGGCGGTTGAGCGTCTTGCTCGTGCCCACACGACGGTTGGCGTGATACCGCACGTACGCCTGCTTGATGAGCGCCGCGTTGATCGCGCCGCCCAGTTTCTCCGCGTCGATGGACAGGCTGCCCACCTCGACGCCCTTCATGTTCAAGACGGGGACATTCATCGTGTCTTTCCTCGTCCGACGCCTCACTCGTGCCCCGGCGCCCGAAGGCCCCGAGACGCCCTGCTTCGCCTATCCGCCCGGCGCTCTGTTACTCAGTGAGCGGCTGCGGAATCGACTCGGCTGTCATGTCGGCACGGAGCACACACCCCGGGCCGTGAACCTGTCTTGCCCGGGGGTATCCGTCTCCGGACCCGCCGAGCCCGCCGACCGCGTCTTTCCCGCGACCGACGGAACTTGCCTTCCCCACCCCGCCCGCAGGACCGGCCGGCGCCCGCCGGCGATCCACCTGGTCATTCCCCCCGATCACTTCGCCGCGGCGGCGGTCGCGATCTTCTTGGCCTTCGAGCGTCCGACGCGGATCGAAGCCCGCACGCGGACCGTGCCGTTGTTCGCGCCCGGGACCGCGCCCTTTACGAGGATCAGGTTCTGCTCGCCGTCGATCCGCACCACGTCGTGGCAGCGGCTCGTGACGCGCTCGTCACCCATGTGACCCGCCATCTTCTTGCCCTTCTTCAGACCGCCG
>CALMQD010000531.1 GCA_937871415.1 uncultured Phycisphaerales bacterium
GGTGCCCGGCTTGGCCACTGGCGGCGCATAGCCGCTGGCCTGGCGCGCCTTTCGAACGCCCACGTCGATCGGCAATCGGGCCACGCCAAAGGACTGGTCGGTGGGCGCGATCGGCGCGGAAGGAGCCTGCGGCTTTCCGACTTCGCCCGCGATCTCCTCGTCGCCTTCGTCCTCCTCATCGTCGTGGGAGGGCGCGATCGCGCCGGATTCGCCCTGGGCTACGAGCGGTCGCCCGTCCTCGTGCGTCAGGTCTTCAAGGGGCACCGCCACCTGCTCCTCGAACCCCGGCGGACCGTCGAGCAGCACCAGCACGAGCTGCGTGAGGATCTGCGAGTCGAGCACCAGACCCGGGCCGTGCGGCGTGAGGACGCGCGTCTTGCGCTTGGGCAATCGCTTTTTCAACTGGTCGTAGGTCTGGTCCTCGTACCGCAGGCAGCACATCAAGCGCCCGCACCGCCCGGAGATCTTGAGCGGGTCGAGCGTCGCCTTCTGCACCTTCGCCGATTTCATGCTCACCGGCCGCAGCACTTTCAGGAACTGCTTGCAGCAGCAGTGCTGCCCGCATTTCTCATAGTCGGCGACCAGACGGGCCTCGTCGCGTGCGCCCACCTGGCGCATCTCGATGCGGGTCTTGTGCTCCGCCGCCAGGCGGTTCACGAGGTCGCGGAAGTCGATGCGGTCCTCGCTGGTGAAGTAGAACGTCAGACGCTCGCCCCCCAGGAGCGGCTCGGCCTCGACGATCTTCGCGTTCAGCCGCAGTTCGCTCACGGCGCGCCTCGCCGACATGGTGAGCTGCGGTTTGGTGGCCTCGATCTGGCCCTGGCGGAGCAGGTCCTCCTGGGTCGCGATGCGCAGAACGCGTCCCTGCATGGAAAAGAACGGGTAGTCCTTGCCCCCGGAGTTCTCGATGTACTGGAGCATCTCCTTGCGGGTGACGCTCTTGGAACATCCGGCATTGGGGCAGGTGCTGGTGAGCATCTCGCCGAGTTCGGTGCCGCGGTGAGTACGGACGACCAGTTTCGAGCCGCACCCGGGCTTGGCTTCCCCGTCGTACGGAAACTCCCCGACCATTTTCATGGCGCCGAATCGCACGACCACGCTCGAGGGGGGCTTGAGCCGCTCGTAGACCTCGCGGTCCTGTTCGGCGAGGTCGGCCTCGAACTGCGGCAAGGGATAGATGGGCATGAGATCCTCAAAGTCCGGCCGAGCGCGAGCGAGCGCCGGCCGGATCGGAAACGGTTGCGTGTTGGAGCGGACGACTGTTCTTCGCGCGCATCACCCCGGGCCGGAGGAGGGAGCCCTCCAAAGCCCGAAACAAGCGGGACCTTGTCGCCGACCTCGGGCCTTTGGGGCCCGGATCACCGATCGGCGAGCGATCCGGGTTCAAACGCGCTGACAGACGGGACATCGTACCTCGGACGGGGTACCCCGGCAGAGGGGGTGTTTTCGGGACCGGGTTTCAGCCGCCGGGGCTATGGGCCGGTCGGCGCGTCGGCGTCGCGCACCACTTGCGGATCGCGCTCCCCGGTCTTGTGGAAGCCCGACCGGGCCTGGACATACCGCTCCGGGCTGACGCGGAGGTCGGGTTCCTGACCCTGAGCGTGCTGCTGGTGCAGGGCTTTGAGGAACGGCACGCACCACTGGCAGCCCGTGCCCGCGCCCAGGCACTCGGAAATGAGCGAGGCGACCGGCGGGTCCTCACGCTTGAGATATGCGCGGATCTTCCGCAGGGTCACGTGGAAGCAAAGACAGACTTCGTCGTCGGGGCTCATGGCGGTCTCGGGCAACGGGGCGGAGCGATCGCCCCCGGGATGGACATTAGCCCCGGGATTCCGCGCGTCCCGTGCTCCGCTGGGGACCCCTCCAAACCCCCGGAAAAGTGGTGGGTTAGACGCGCGCGGGTCGATAGCATTGGGTCAGCGGAGCGTTTGGCAGCACACTCACCAGGGGCGGAGCGCCGAGGAGCGCCCAGCGGCCCAGGCCGAGCGTGCGCTCAGGCTCCGCCCACAGGCGGCCGGGAGATGGGCCGGGCAACTCCGGGGCGGACTCCATGCGTGCGCGCGACCTGATAGCCGGGCTGAACATCGTCGCGTGCGACTCGGGAACCGGACAGGCCTACCCACCCGCGCCCGGAATCGGGCCCGCGTCGGCGGCGCTCTCCGCCGGCGCTGTGCCGCTGACGCTCGATGTCCGGATCTGCGACCTCACGGAAGACTCCCGGACGGTGATGCCGGGATCGCTGTTCATCGCCCGCCGCGGCGAAAAGAGCGACGGGCGCGCGTTCGTGCCCCAGGCGCTCGAGGCGGGCGCCGTCGCCGTGCTCACCGATGACCCGGCGCTGCGGCTGCCGCCCCGCACCCGCGGCGTGCTGCTGCTCAAGTCATCGGACCTGGCGCTCGACTCCGCCCGGCTCGCCGAGCGCTTCTACGGCGAACCCTCGCGCAGACTCACGCTCATCGGCGTCACCGGCACCAACGGCAAGACCACGACGACGTTCCTCATCCACCAGATGCTCAATGCGCTGGGGGTCCGGTGCGGGCTCATCGGCACCGTCTGCATCGACGACGGCACCGAGATCGCCGACGCGACGCTGACCACGCCCCCCGCGCTCGAGGTCTCGCGCACGCTGGCGCGGATGGTGGACGCCGGCTGCAGGGCGGCGGTCATGGAGGTCTCCAGCCACGCGCTGCACCAGCGCCGGGTCGGGGCGCTGCGCTTCCGGTGCGGCGTCTTCACGAACCTCACCGGCGACCACCTGGATTATCACAAGACCATGGACGCGTACGCCGCGGCCAAGGCCATGCTGTTCGAGTCCCTCCCGCCCGCGAGCGAGGGCGGCGTGGCGGTGCTCAACGTTCAGGACCCATGGCATACGCGGATGAAGCAGGACTGCCGCGCAACGGTGTACCGCACGGCGATCGAGCACGCGCTCTCGACGCAGACCGGCGGTGCGGGCACCGCGCCCGACACCGTGTGCCGCGCACGCGTGCTGGAACAGTCGACCGGTTCGACGCTCGTGCGGCTCTCGGGCCCGTGGGGGAGCGCCGACGTCCGGCTGCCGCTGGTCGGCGATTTCAACGTGATGAACGCGCTGCAGGCCGTCACGAGCGTGTACGCGCTGTTCGGTCGCGCCGACGGCGCGGGCGCGAGCGCCCCCGCCGACGCCGGCGCGGGGCAGGCGTGCGTCGTTGACGTGAGCAACCCGGCGTCGTTCGGGGTGATCGGTGAGGCGCTGGCCCACTGCGCTCCGCCGCCCGGCCGGCTCGAGCCGGTGACCCGCGACGGCGAGGGGCTGAGCGTCTTCGTCGACTACGCCCACACCGACGACGCCCTGCGAACGGCGCTCACCACGCTCCGCCGGTGCATGAGGACCGGCGGTGAATCGGGGTCCGAGCGGCAACTGATCTGCGTTTTCGGCTGCGGCGGCGACCGCGACCCGACCAAGCGTCCGCGCATGGGCAAGGTCGCCTCCGAACTGGCGGACCTGGTGTACGTGACGAGCGACAACCCGCGAACGGAGCAGCCGCGGGCGATCATCGCGGCCATCGTCGAGGGCGTCGATGCTTCGCGGCGCG
>CALMQD010000532.1 GCA_937871415.1 uncultured Phycisphaerales bacterium
ATTCCCGCCATTTTCGCGCAGGCCTTGCGCGTGGAACGATCCGCACACCACGGAAACAAACAGGCCCGCCCCAAACGGGACGGGCCTGCCTCCACTTTCGATTCGTTCTTCTTCCTGACCCGCACCCGAACTCGAAGTTCGGGGCCGAGCGAGAAGGAGGGATGGGGCGGGGGGGAGGGGGAGGGGGAGGGGGGGGGGTTAGCCCTTGATCCCGGTCACCTTCACGCGCGTGTACTTCTGGCGGTGGCCCGTGCGATTCCGCGAGCCCTTCTTGGCCTGGAAATACTGCACGACGAGTTTGTCGCCCTTCACCAGCGGCTCCACGACCTCGGCCGCGACCGAAGCGCCCGCCAGGAACGGCGTGCCGACCTTCGCGCTCCCGCCCTCGCCGCCGGAGATCAGCAGCACCTTGTCGAAGGAGATCTTCTTGCCGACCTGGGCCTCGCCGCCGTCGATGAGATCGATGTCGATGACCTCGCCCTCCTTGACGCGGCGCTGGCCACCACCCTCCACGATGACTGCGTAGTTGGACATGCTGTAAACCCTGCTCAAATCCGCACTTGCCGGGGGGAACGGGGGGACGTTTCTTGTCCCGATCCGCGTCAGCCGCTTGAGACCCGGTTCGCTACGGGGCCGGGATGATAGGTCGCGTCAGAGAACAAGCCAACGCAGACCCGGCACGCTCACCCAGCCCGACCAGAATCCGATCAATCATCCCGCGAGGCGTCGCGATCCTTCGCCGCGCGTTCGGCGCGCTTGCGCATCGATTCCTGCAGGAGTTTCTTCCGCATGCGCACGACCGTGGGCGTGATCTCGACGAGTTCATCGTCCTCGATGTACTCGAGGCACGCCTCGAGCCCCATCTTGCGCGGGTTCTTGAGGACGACGGTGGCTTCCTTGCTCGCCGCGCGAACGTTCGTGAGCTGCTTGAGGCGCGTGATGTTCACGACCAGGTCGTTGTCGCGGTTGTGCTCGCCGACGATCTGGCACTCGTAGACCTTGTCGCCCGGCGAGACGAAGAGCACGCCGCGGTCGGCGAGCAGTTCGCACGCGTGCGTCGTCACCGCGCCGGTCTCGGTGGCGATGAGCACGCCCGCCTGACGCCCCGCGGGCGCGCCGCTGACGGGCGCGAAGCGCTCGAACGTGTGGTGCATGATCGCCTGGCCCTGGCTGGCGGTGAGCAGGCGCGAGCGCAGGCCGATGAGCCCGCGCGCGGGGATCTCGAACTCCAGGTGGCTCGTCGTGTCGCCGCGCGGCTCCATCGTCTTGAGTTCGCCCTTGCGCGCACCGATGAGTTCCATCACCGGCCCGACGGTGTCGTTCGGCACGTCCACCACGAGCCACTCGATCGGCTCGTGCTCCTCGCCGTCGATCTGCTTGATGACGACCTGCGGCTTGCCCACCGACAACTCGAACCCCTCGCGCCGCATCGTCTCCAGCAGGATGCCCAGGTGCAGCAGCCCGCGCCCGGAGACCACGAACTCGTCGCCCGCGATCCCCGCCTCCACCCGCAGCGCCACGTTGCTCTGCAGTTCCTTGTCCAGCCGCTCGCGGATCTGCCGGCTCGTGACGTACGTCCCTTCCTGCCCGGCAAACGGCGAGTCGTTCACTCGGAACACCATCGTCAGCGTCGGCTCGTCCACCTTCACCGGCGGCAGCGCCACCGGCCGGTCCACGGCGCAGATCGTGTCGCCGATGTCCACCGACTCGAGCCCCACCAGCGCGCACAGGTCGCCCGCGTGCACCTCGTCCGTCTCCACCCGTCCCAGCCCCTGGAACTTGAGCAGTTTCGCGACCTTGCTCGTGATCGTCCTGCCGTCCATCTTCACGCTCACGACCTGCTGCCCGCTGCGGATCGCCCCGTTGAACACCCGCCCGATGCCGATGCGCCCGACGTAGTCGCTGTAGTCCAGCGTCGTGACGAGCATCTGCAGCGGCGCGCTCGGGTCGTCCTGCGGCGCGGGCACGTGCCTGACGATCGCGTCGAAGATCGGACGCATGTCCGCCTTCGGGTTCGCCGGCAGGTGGTCGTGCCCCTTGGCGGTCTTGGCCTCGTCGATCGACGCCGTGCTCCACCCGCTGCGCCCCGACGCGAACACGATGGGGAAGTCCAGCGCGTGGTCGTCGGCCCCCAGTTCCACCAGCAGGTCGAACACCTCGTTGATGACTTCCTCGATCCGCCCGTCCGGACGGTCGCACTTGTTCACCACCACGATCGGCTTGAGCCCCGCCTCGATCGCCTTGCTCAGCACGAACCGCGTCTGCGGCATCGCCCCCTCGCTCGAATCCACCAGCAGGAGGCACCCGTCGGCCATCCGCAGCACGCGCTCGACCTCGCCGCCGAAGTCGGCGTGCCCCGGCGTGTCGATGATGTTGACGTGGAAGAGCTCCGGCTCGCCCCCC
>CALMQD010000533.1 GCA_937871415.1 uncultured Phycisphaerales bacterium
GCTGAAGCTCACCGCCAGCACGCCGCCGACAAAGATCACAGTGAGCCCGCCCAGCACCGCGAGCACCACCCACTCCGGGCGCGGCTCCCTCGCGGCGGCCCAGGCGATCGAGATCGCGCCCAGACCGGGCAGCATCACCAGACCCGCCAGAAGCCACCGCTTGATCCTCCCCGATTTGCGGATCTCCCGCGTCAGGGCCCGTCGCCGCTTGCGCCAATTGTCCGGCGGTGCAAGGCCCGGTCCGCCCTGCGCGACGCGGCCGACGGTCACGCCGCGCCACGCGCCGAACCGCGGATCGACGCAGCACCGCAGCGCCCCGCGGTCGTCGGCGGTCCAGCGGTCTCGCCGCCTGGTTCCGCCGAACAGAAAGGCCCAGAGCAGGCCCTGCTTCGGCGGCGGCGCGAGCGCCCCGTGCTTCCACACCGGCCAGGTGATGCGGGCGACTTTCCACGCGGCGGCGCACTCCGGGCAGACGACACAACGATCGTGCTCGGGGGTCAGTCCCTGGAGCACGTAGCCGCACTGCGCACAGAATCCGTTCGACACGTACGTGTTGACGATCCGCTGCCCGACCTTTCGAGCAGACAACGCGGTGATCACCGCCACCGCAGCGGCCATGGATACAACGGCGAGGCCGACGCCGAAGCGTCGCAGGTAGGAGATCGCGAGAATCTGCAGCACGATCCACACGCTGACCACCACAAGCCCGACGGCGATGTTGACGGGGTCGATCTTGCGCTGCTCGCCGCGGATCGCCTCGACGATCGTCTTCTTCAGGACCTTTCGTGCGTCGCGGTCGATCCGGTCGGCGTCGCGGTCGCCCACGCGCGTGATCCGCTGGGGCTGGACCGGCTTGATCGCCCGTCCGCGGTCGTCGACCGGTGGCCGCCAGGCGTCCTTGCCGCGGAGAAAGCGCCGGCGCTGCTCGGCCGCAGTCTCGGGCTCGGGACCAAAAGCGCCTGGCGCAACCGGCGGGGCCAGCGGCGGCGCGACGAGCACCGTCGCTTCGTCGGGCGCGGACGGGTTCGGGTTGGAGTGCGGGCGGGGCTGGGTCACAAACCCCAGTGTAAGAGCGTTCGAGCCCCGGCTCCCGGCGGGCGTCAGCCCTTCACCGCGCCGAGCAGTTCGCGCGGCTCGCGCCGTGACAAGGCCCAGATGGCCGGGTAGGCCGCGCCGAGCGTGATCGCGATGACCGTGAGCCAGCCGAGCGCGGTGGGCACGACGGGCAGGCGCAGCTTGAGCAGGATGCCCAGGATGAGCTCGTACATCCGCTGGCCGCCCCAGGAGATCTGCAGCCCCATGAGCGTGCCCATGACGCAAGCGCCGAGCGCGACGATGAGCGCCTCGCCCAGCACCAGGCGCGTCAGGACCGACCGCTGCGCACCCATCGCGCGGAGCACGCCGAACTCGAACGTCCGCGCCTGGATCGACGCCACGATCAGGTTCGCGACGCCGAAGCAGGCGACAAGCATCGCGGCGATCGCGACGAGCGAGAAGATGAGCAGTGTGCCTGACAGGAACCCCGTGATCTCCTTCTTGATCTCTCGCCCGCTCCCGGCGGTGACCACCTCGAACCCGGCCAGGCGCCGGATCTGCTTCATCGCCTCCTTGTCGTCGAAGTCGGGACGGATGCCCACCTGGATGAGCTGGATGCCCGTGTTCCCGAAGATGCGCTTCAGGTCGGCCCGCGAGCCGAAGACGGCGTTGACCGATTGGTCCAGGTAGTCCTCGCCGATCGAGAAGAACTTGCTGGCGATGTCGAGACCCGGCGAGTTCACCACGCCGACGACCTCGAACGGGTAGGGCTTGCCGTTCCACTCCAGATTCAGCGTGTCCCCGACCTTGATGCCGCGGGTGACCTTGAACTCCTTGGCGACGATGATCGCGCCGCCCTTCTCGAGTTTCGAGAGCGCCTCGACCGGGTCGCCCTCGATCCAGGTCAGTTTGGTCATCGCGAAAAAGGGCGCCGGGTCGAAGCCGATGAACGAGGTCGTCGCGTGGTCGAAGGCCTTGATGCCGAAGGCGTCGGTCTTGAGCGCCTGGATGGACACCGCGGCGGTGTTGGTCACAAAGGGCAGCGCGGCGATGCGGTCGCGCGTTCGCTCCGAGAGCGAGATGCCCGCGACGAAGGCGTCGGGGAACTCGAGCGAGCCGAGCCAGTCGCGCATGATCGCGCGCCCGTTGGTCCAGATGCCCACGAGCAGCGCCAGGCCCATCATCATCGCCCCGGCGGTGAAGCCGAAGCGGTAGGGCGTCGCGAGAACCGTGCGCACCATCACCCCGCCGCGCCGCCCCGGGAGCCCCAGCAGCCGGTTGATCGGCGGGCCAACGATACGGGCACAGAGCACCGTCACCGGCACGGCCATGAGGAAATACCCGGCGAAGAGGGCCGGCGCGCCGACAAAGACGTCGCCCCAGAAGACCTTGTCGGCGACGCTCCCGTCGTTGGTGAACAGCGAGCCGCCCTTCCAGAGGACCATGACGTGGACGGCGGCGAGGGTGAGGCCCGCGACGCCGCAGAGCACCAGCCCGCGCGCGGTGGGCTTTTTCGCGCGGACGACCAGCGCCTCGAGCGGGCTGGTGCGCGACGCCTTGATCGCCGGGTACATCGCGCCGATGAGGCCCGAGCCCACGCTGCCGATGAGCGCGATGAGCAGACCCCACTGGTTCAGCGCAAAGCCCCCGGGCAGACGGTCGGGGAACGCCTTCACGAGCAGGTAGGCCCCCAGCACGCCCAGCGGCAGGCCCACGAGCGCTCCGAGCATGCCGATGATGAGCCCGATCGCCAGCTGGCTCTCGGCCATCTGCGCCTTCGTGCCGCCGATGCAGCGGACCATCGCCAGTTCCCGCTGGCGCTCGCTCACGTTGGTCGTGAGGCCGGTCGTGATGATGAACGACGCGGCGAGGAACGAAAGGACCGAGGCGATCGTCATGCCGATCTGGCTGGACTCCACGTTCTTGTTGAGGCCCGACAGGATCTTGCTGCCCGCGCGCAGGACCAGGCCCTTCTCGAACTCGTGCGAGCGCGCCTCGGCGACCTTCTCCGCCTGCTTCGGGTCGGCGATGGTGATCTCGATCTCGCCGACGCGCCCCGGCGTCTGGTTGATCTCCTGCATGCGGTGCAGGGTCACGAAACTCTCGGGAACGCTGAGCGTGCCCAGCGGCGGCGGCTTCACAACGCCGACCAGTCGAAGGCTCAACGGCTCGCCGAAGCGCTGGACCTGAAGCGAGTCGCCGAGCGATGCGCCCAGCGCCTTGGCCGCGGGCTCGTCGAGGACAACCTCGTCGTCGTTCTGCAGCAGGCGTCCGGCGACGAGCACCGGGTTGCGCAGTTGATACTCCAGCGAAGGCTCGACGCCGTGCCCGATGGTCGAGACGGCCTCCCCGGCGCTGGAGATGGTC
>CALMQD010000534.1 GCA_937871415.1 uncultured Phycisphaerales bacterium
AGCACACGCGCCCCAACGTCCTCAAGGAGGACTCGCCCGACAACCGCATCATCGCGGTCGCCTGGTCGCTGCACCAGCAGGGCAGGCGCGCGGTCTTCGTCTCCAAGGACCTCAACGCCCGCATCAAGAGCGACGCGCTGGGCATCCGCACCGAGGACTTCGAGAACCAGAAGGTCGACGCCGACCGGCTCTACTCCGGCTACCTCTCCGCGACCGTCGCCAGCGAGCTCATCGACGAGCTCTACGCCGAGCGGATGCTGGCGGTCGAACGCCTGGGTGATGCGCTCAACGCGACGACGCCCGAGGGCGTGACGTACCGGCGCGAGGTCGTCAGCAACCAGTTCGTGCTGCTCAAGGACGCCGCCGACGAGGCCCACACGGGCCTGGCCCGCCGCCTGGCCGACACCGACCACCTGATCCCCGTCAACGGACCGCGCAAGCCGGTCTTCGGCATCATGGCGCGCAACGTGCACCAGACCATGGCGCTCGACCTGCTCCTCGACGACGAGATCCGCCTCGTCACGCTCCTGGGCGGCGCGGGAACGGGCAAGACGCTCCTCGCCGTCGCCGCCGGCATGACCAAGGTCTTCAACGAGGACCGGTACGAGAAACTGCTCGTCGCCCGCCCCATCATGCCCCTCGGACGCGACATCGGCTACCTCCCCGGCGACAAGGACGAGAAGCTCACCGCCTGGATGCAGCCCATCTTCGACAACCTGAACTACCTGCTCAGCGCCCGTTCCGCGCCCGTGCAGCACTCGGCCGAGAGCCACACGACCGAGCAGCGCGTCCAGAAACTCATCGCCGACGGACGCCTCGTGCTCGAACCCCTGACCTACATCCGCGGCCGCAGCATCCCCCGCCAGTTCATGATCGTCGACGAGGCCCAGAACCTCACCCCGCACGAGATCAAGACCATCGTCTCCCGCGTCGGCGAGGGGACCAAGGTGGTCCTGACCGGCGACATCGGCCAGATCGACAACCCCTACCTCGACCAGTCCTCCAACGGCCTGTCCTACCTCATCGAGAAAATGAAGGGGATCGGGCTCGTCGGGCACGTGACACTCGCCAAGAGCGAACGCTCAGAACTCGCCAGTCTGGCCGCCACCCTCCTCTGAGCCGATCGCGCCCCGGGCGCCCCCGCGGCCCGCGGGGCCTCCCTCCGCCGCGTAAACTGCCGGTTATGCCCCAGACCCCGGCCCGCCCCAACGCGTCCGCGTCCGTGCACGGCGTAGCGCTCAAGGCCTTCTCCGAAGCCCGGTCTTTGCTCGACGCTTTCATGAGCGAGCCCGCGAACCTGCAGCGCGTCGATCGCGTGGGCGAACTGCTCGCCCAGCGACTCGCCGCGGGCAACAAGATCCTCATCTGCGGCAACGGCGGCTCGGTCTGCGACGCCATGCACTTCGCCGAGGAACTCACCGGCCGATTCCGCAAGGACCGGCGTCCCCTCCCCGCGATCGCGTGCGCCGACCCCGGGCACATCACCTGCGTCGCCAACGACTTCGGCTTCGAGGACATCTTCGCCCGATGGGTCGAGGCGCTCGGCCAGCCCGGCGACGTGCTCATCGCCCTTTCCACCTCCGGCGATTCCCGCAACGTGCTCTGCGCCGTCGCCGAGGCCAAGGTCAAGCAGATGACCACCATCGGCCTGCTCGGCAAGTACGGCGGCATGCTCAAGTCGCAGTGCGACCACGAGTGGATCGTCTGTCCGCCCGACGGAATGGACGCGGTCTTCTCCGACCGCATCCAGGAGGTCCACAAGGTCATTCTGCACACGCTCATCGAGGTCATCGAGCGCGTGCTCTTCCCCGAGAACTACTGACCGCGTCGCGGGCGGCTCCGAGGGGAGAGTTGGCGGGGGGCGGTGGCGGGGGGGGCTCCACGCCCTCGACCTCCGACGCCATGGCCATGGACAAGGATGCCAACGCCACACCCCCGGCGGATGCGGCCTACTACAAGGTGCCCAGCACCCCGCTTGGGGCCCTGGTCAGCGGCGGGAGCGTGACGTTCAACTACTGGAACCCCAACGCGGCCACGGTCAGCCTCTGCCTGTACCGGGCCTGGAACCACGCCCTCACCGCGCCGGCCCCCCCCGTGGCCAT
>CALMQD010000535.1 GCA_937871415.1 uncultured Phycisphaerales bacterium
GCCATCTCCTCCAAAGACGTCGTGCTCGGCGTGCTGCCCCAGTTCCACAGTTTCGGTCTCACCGTCCTCACGATCATGCCGCTGAGCATCGGGGCCAAGGTCGTGTACACAGCGAAGTTCGCGCCCGGCAAGCTCGTCAAGCTCATGCGCGAGCACCGGCCGAGCGTCTTCATCGCCATCCCCTCGATGTACAACGCGATGCTCCACGCCAAGGACGCTTCGCGCGAGGACTTCGCGAGCCTGCGATACGTCGTGAGCGGCGGCGAGCCCCTGCCCGCCGCGGTACAGGACGCTTTCTTCGATCGCTTCGGCGTCCGCATCAACGAGGGCTACGGCCTGACCGAGACCTCGCCCGTCACGAACTGGTGCCGGCCCGAGGAATACCGGCGCGGGAGCGTCGGCAAGCCGCTCGGCTCGGGCCCGATCGGCGTGCGCGAGCGCATCGTGTCGATTGAAACCGGCCAGGACTTGCCGCCGGGCCAGGAAGGCGAGGTCCGCATCTCGGGCCCTCAGGTCATGAAGGGCTATTTCAAGCGCGAGGAGGAATCCCGCGCGATCTTCGACGATCGAGGCTGGCTCAGGACCGGCGACATCGGGAGATTCGACGCCGACGGCCACCTCTTCATCACCGGTCGCCTGAAGGAAATGCTCATCGTCGGCGGCGAAAACGTCTTCCCGCGTGAGATCGAAGAGGTCCTCAACGCCCACCCCAGCATCAAAGAATCCGGCGTCGTGGGGCGCAAGGACCCCATGCGAGGCGAAATCCCCATCGCGTTCGTCGAACTCAAGGAAGGTGCGGCGTTCGACGAGAAGGCGGTGCTCAAGTGGTGCCGCGAGCGTCTTGCGGGGTACAAGGTCCCCGACGAGATCCGCGTGCTGGAATCCCTGCCGCGCAACCCCACGGGCAAGGTGCTGCGCCGGGAACTCAAGGCTCTGTTGTAGCGGTCGCGATCAAGCCGATCAATCCTCAGCGGCGGGAGGCCGGATCCCCTCGCTATCATCGCGCCATCGACCCCAACCGCCTCGCCTGCCAGGAGCCGCCCATGGAACTGTACATCGACACCGCCAATCTCGCCGAGATCAAGGAAGCCGCGGCCCTGGGCGTCCTCGACGGCGTGACCACCAACCCCTCGCTCATCGCCAAGGAGAGCGCCTCGGGCGTGACCTACGCCAAACGCCTCGCCGAGATCTGCGAGGTCGTGAAGGGCCCCGTTTCGGCCGAGGTCATTTCCACCGACTTCGCCGGCATGATGAAAGAGGCCGAGCAGCACCTCAAAATCGCCCAGAACATCGTCATCAAACTGCCGATCACCATCGACGGGCTCAAAGCGTGCAAGGCCCTCGCTGACCGCGGCGTCAAGACCAACATGACACTCTGCTTCCAGCCGCTCCAGGCCCTCATGGTCGCCAAGGCCGGCGCGTTCCTCGTCAGCCCGTTCATCGGGCGCCTCGACGACATCGGCCAGGAGGGGATGAATCTCATCCGCCAGATCCGCACGATCTACGACAACTACGGCTACACGACCAAGATCCTCGCGGCGAGCATCCGCCACCCGGTGCACATGGTCGAGTGCGCCCTGGCCGGCGCCGACGTCGCCACCTCGCCGATGAGCGTCATCAAGAGCATGCTCAACCACCCGCTGACCGACAGCGGGCTCAAGAAGTTCGTCGAGGACTACAAGAAGGCCTTCCCCGGCTGAGCCGGTTCACGCGCCTTCCCTGAGTTCAAACAGAAACTCGATTTCCACCGGCACGCCCAGGGGTAGGCCCGGCGCGCCGACCGCCGCGCGGGCGTGCTTGCCGTGGTCGCCGAAGACCGCGATGAGCAGTTCACTCGCGGCGTTGGCCACTTGCGGGTGCTCGGTAAACTCCGGCGTGCAGGCGACAAAGCACCCGATCCGGACAACCTGCGCAATCTGCGACAGCGCATCGGGCGTGTTGCCCAGGAATGCCCGCACCGCCGCGAGCGCGTTGAGCGTGCACTGCACGGCGCACTCCCGGGCGGTCTGCAGCGGCACCTGCGTCGGCACGGTGCCTTTGGCGACCGCCTTCCCGTCCCGCATCGGAATCTGTCCCGAGACAAAGAGCATCCGCCCGGTTCG
>CALMQD010000536.1 GCA_937871415.1 uncultured Phycisphaerales bacterium
GGCGCACTTCAGCACGGCCCTGACCGTGCGCACCGTGGGATTGCGCGGAGCCGCAACGTGAACCGCGAACGCCGACCCGGACGGTAGGGTGCGGGCATGCCGATGCCCGCGAACTTACGAACCCGGATCCTGGCCGTCACGGCCGCGGGACTGACGGCCGCCACGGTGTCGGCCTGCGACGCCACGTCGGGTCCGTCCACGGGCGGGTCCGGCGAGACCCGCCAGGTCACCGTCGTGCGCGGGCGCGCCGATCCGTTCGCTGCAGGTCGCGCCCCGCGTGGCGTATGTCGAGATCCCGCTGGTCATCAAACGCCTCCGCGACGCCGCGAAGTCTGCCGCCGCCGACCCCGCGGCGGCTCAGTCGCAGTTGCTCCAGGCTCGGCTTGTGCTCCGCGATCACTGGTTCGCCGTCGATCCCGGCGTCAACGTCGCCGCGACCGAGGCTTGCGTGCAGGTCATCTATGCGCTCGCCTCGGGCCCGGCCCGCGACAAGGAACTGGCGGGCGCGGTGATCGACGAGATCGCGTCCGACGCACGCCGTCTGGCGCAGCGGCGGGACCCGCACGTGAGCGTGATCCCGGCGGAGGAGGTGTCTCGCGGCGCGTGGAGCGTCGGGATGCTTGCGCGCCTCTCGCGCGAGCGAGAACTCGCGGGCCCGCTCAAGGCCGCCTGCACTTTGGCGCTCAACGAGGCGCTGGGCCCGGGGCGTGCCGCCGCGGAAACGACCTTTGATTCCGGCGCTCTCGCCGCGCTCGAGCTCATGCCGCCGGCGATCCTGAAGAACCCGGCGGCCCGCCTGGCCGGTTTGTCCGGTGCTCCCGCCGTGGCCGGCGGTGCGCCGGGAACGGACTCCACAGTCCCCGGCGTGCGCCTCGCGATCGAGCGCTGGCTGGTCTGTCTCGATGCGCTCGCCAAGCCCGACACGCTCGTCAGCGAGCGGCTTCTCGTGCAAGCGCTCGAGAGCGCGCTGCTCAATGAGCGAGATCCCTCCGACGATGTCGCGGTCTACGCGGCGGTTGAAACGCTCACGCTCCGTCTCCGCTGGCGGGGGAGCAACGCCGACGGCAAGCCCGCCGGAGAGTCGACCCCGGCGCCACCGTCCAACACGGGCTCAACCGCCGAGACCGGCGGGCTGGCGCGGGCGAGGCTGATCGAGTGGTTCCGCGATCCACGCATCACCCCGAGCGATCTGCGCGTCCTGACCGGCCTGCTGGCTTCCAAGTCCGGCGCGCCGGGTGTCGACAGCACCATGGTCCTGCCGATCAACGCCGGCGAGGACGACCGCGTGCGTCTCCGCCAGTTGTACGCGCAGGCGTGGGGCTTTGCCGCGACCGACGACCGGCTCCGCCTCCTCGACCAGTGGCGGGCGGAGGTGAAACGCCGCGTCGACCCGCCGAAGAACGGGGCGAGCGTTTCCCGCGACCCGGTGCTGCGGCTGTACGACACGGTCGCGCTGGTGCGGCTGAACCAGGCCGCGTACGCGATCTTCGCGGGCGAGTTTGCGCAGGCGTCGAGGCTGCTCGAACAGCCCGACCCCGCGATCCCGGAGGAGTACCTCGCCGGCGGGTCGCGCCTGGGCTCGGCGTCCGCGCCGGTGCGAGCGGGCGGAGCGGCGCGCTCGACCGGCATCTCCTCCATGGGTCAGCGCAACGCCGGCACGTCCGACGGAGTCTGGGCCGAGAAGTTCCTCACCGCCGAGCGATCGATCCCGCTGCGGCTCGAAGCGCTCCGCCAGTTCGACCAGGCGCCGCGACCTCTCTCGCCCGCCGGTGCCCAGGCCCTCGTCGAAGCGGCGCGCACCGTCGTGC
>CALMQD010000537.1 GCA_937871415.1 uncultured Phycisphaerales bacterium
TCATACGAGCGGATACCAACGCTCGTCGCAAGGTGCGGCTATTCCTCTGGTTGCCACCACAAACCACCCCCTCACCCCGCACGGACGGACTCTGACAGGGGCAGTTGAGCCACCCCCCAACGCGGCCCCTCATCGCACGATCTCGCGGCGCGGCCGCCCGTTCCACCCCGCCCCCCGTCCCATGCGCCGCGGCTCCAAATACAGTTGGGGCCGTCCGCACGGAATGGGGATGTTCGACCAGTTCGAGGCGGCCGTCTCGGGGGCGCGAACGACTCGGGTAATCTTGGGGCATGACTTCGTTCACGAGGCTCAATGACGGCTGGAACGCCGAGCCGAACGCGCCCGACCCGAAAGTGAGGGTCGAAGGCACGGACCTTGTGCTGTCGTTCAGGATGAACCACCGGCAGTATCCCGAGTACGGCGAGGGCAACGTCGGTGAGTTGCGCTTCACGCGGTGCTCGCGGTATCGCCTGGGCGCGACCAACGACCAAGGCTGGCACATGGGCCAGTGTCGTTTCAGTGGAATCGCGCCCGCGTGGGGAGAGTTCTACGAAGTGAGCGGTGACCTCCGGCTCGGCCAGTGTCCGGACGATTGGATTCAACTCGCCGAGCGGAACGCAGCGTCACGCCACTTTCTGTTCTACCTTCGAGATGACATGTTTGAGTGCGATGCCGAGAGTTGGACGCTTCGAGTGGTGAGGGCGTCGCAACGGAGGTAGCGGGCCATGGCGACAAGGACGTTTGCACCCGGCTTCCGGCTTTCGGCGAACGACGTGGTCGTTCTGCTTGTCGGCGGCGTTGGTGGAGCGGCGTGCCTGGGCGTCGATTTCCGACTGGCGTTCGGCGTGTGGTATGTCGTGGCGCACTTCTTTCTGTTCTGCAATGTACTGCGCATGGCCCGGGCGCTGGAGTTGGTCTGGGCCGGGGTGTTTGTCGGCCTCGTCATTGCGACGGTGAACTTGGATCTGATTTCCTGGCCGCTGGGGATCGGGTGTTCGCTCTTCACGACGGTGGTTGTTGCCGCGATCGAGATCCGCAAGCCGTCCTATCACGGTGTAGGCTGGCGGCGAATCAATCCCGGCTTGCCGGAGTGGTGGAGAGCGCATCAGGCGCTCGGTGAGCGGGGATGACGGGCGCTGGGTGAAGTGGGCGAGGCGTAACGAGTGTGCGAAACGCTGCGTTTGACCCGTCGCTTGCCGACGGGCGCCGCAACGCCTGCGGCGCGCCCGGCTCGAACTGGGAGGATGCGAGTACACAGCCCCCCCACCCCCCCTACCCCTGCAACCCCGTGAAGGCACAGAGTCGGGGTGGACGTGGGGCGAGCGCGCGAGCCGCGCGGCGTGGAACGCGGGGTGCGGCATCGGGGCGAGAGTCGCGGGATGCGGCGATGAGATCTCGCGGCGCGAGCACAGCGGTGGCGATGCTCTTCCGAATTCACTTCGGCCACAGCCACGCGAAGATGGCGCCGGTGATGAGGCCGAAGGCCAC
>CALMQD010000538.1 GCA_937871415.1 uncultured Phycisphaerales bacterium
AGGCTCGACGCCGTGCCCGATGGTCGAGACGGCCTCCCCGGCGCTGGAGATGGTCTCGTTCGCGTCCGCTCCCGGCGCGCCCTCCCGTCGGGGCTTCTTGAACGCGATCGCGCCGGCCAGCCGGGGCACGGCCAGACGCGTCTCGGGCCACGAGCGGACCCGGTCGATGGTCGATTCCGGGAAGAGGTCGCGCCCGACGCGGGAGAGGCGCAGGTCGGCCGCGCCGACGGTGGCCTCCACGCGGTCACGCACGCCTCGGTGCACGCTGGCCATGGCGCAGGCGACGGCGGCGATGAGCGCGCTGGAGAGGGCGACGGTCGCGATCAGGAGAGCCGTGCGGCTACGCCTGACGGACAAGCTGCTGATAGACAGACGCCACGCCGGCCGCATCCAGCCCCTCCGTGTCGATTTGCCCGGTGATCGCGCCGTCACGCAGGACGAAGATCCTCTCGCAGTTCGCCGCCGCCGCCGGCTCGTGCGTGACCATGAGGACCGTCAGGTGCTGCTGGGCCGCGATCTCGCCGAGGAGATTCCAGAGTTTCCCGCTCGACACGCTGTCGAGGTTGCCCGTGGGCTCGTCGGCGAGGAGCACCCTTGGCGAGAAGAGCAGCGCCCGGGCGATCGCGACGCGCTGCTGCTCGCCGCCCGAGAGCGCGTCGGGCCGGTGGTGGGCCCGATCGGCCAGGCCCAGCACGCCGAGCAGTTCCGTCGCCCGACGGTCGAGGAACGACTGGCCCTCGCCCGCGAGCATGCCGGGGAGCTGCACGTTCTCGATCGCCGTGAGCGTCGGGATGAGGTTGAACTGCTGGAAGACGATGCCGATGTGCTTCTGGCGGAAACGCGTCAACTCGCGTTCGGACATCGTGTGCAGGCGGTGGCCGGAGACGACCACCTCGCCCCGGTCCGGCTTGTCGAGCGCGGCGAGCAGGTGCAGGAGCGTGCTCTTGCCCGAACCCGATGCGCCCATGATCGCGAAGAAGCCGGGCCGGTCGACCGTCAGGCTCACGCCGCGGAGCGCCTCGACCTTCCGATCGCCCAGCCGGTAGGACTTGTGGACGTCCGTACACAGGACGAGTTCAGCGGCGCCCGGGCGCGCGGCCTCGTCCGCCGGAACCGCGGCGCGCGCAGCGCCCGGGGTCTCGACCGTTGCGCCGGCGTCGCGGAGTTCAGGCGTACTGCTTGCCATAGGTCGCGGCGTCCATGCACTTGTCCAGCGCGCCCCGGTCACCGACCTTGATCTTCACGAGCCAGCCGGCCCCGTACGGGTCGGAGTTGAGGATCGACGGGTCGTCGGAAAGCGCGGCGTTCACCTCGACCACTTCGCCGCCGGCGACGCAGTAGATGTCGCTGGTCGTCTTGACGCTCTCGACCTCTCCGATCACGTCGCCGGGCTTGAACCGGGTCCCCTTGGGCTTCATCTGCACGTACGTGACGTCGGTGAGCTGATCCACGGCGAACCGCGTCAGCCCGAGCGTGAGCGTGTCCCCTTCGACTTTGTGCCACTCGTGGCTTTCGCTGTAGACGCGATCGGTGGGAAGCGACATCGAGATCGGCTCCGGAGAGGGTGGAAACCTGAGGCCTGTCGGGCGTCGGGCGGGCGCGGCCTTCCGCCCGGTTCGGTCCCCCGAACGCCGCGGGATGCTAGGCCCGGCGGGAAAGGATGGGGGGCGCTGCCGGTCGTCGAGGGACCGTCGCAGGGGGGAGTACGATCCGCCCCGGCGCGCGTCCCGGGCCCCTCAGGCCCGACGATCCGCCCGGCCCGGAGGTTTCTCGATGCCCTCGATGGACGTGGTCTCCCGTATCAACTTCGCCGAGCTCGATAACGCGATCAACAACACCAAGAAGGCGGTGCAGACCCGGTTTGACTTCCGCGGTTCGCCCGTGGAGATCAACGTCGATCGCAAGGAGAAGAAACTGACGCTCGTCGCCGCCGACGACATGAAGGTCAAGGCGCTGCGCGAGATGTTCGAGTCCGCCGTGATCAAGCGCGGCATTTCGCTCAAGAGCTTCAAGTTCGGCGATCCGATCGCCGGGGGCGAAGGCAGATACCGCTTCGAGGTGAAACTCAAGGAGGGGCTCGAATCGGACCTGGCGAAGCAGATCTCCAGGATGATCAAGGACTCCAAACTGAAGGTGCAGGCGTCGATCCAGGGCGACGAGGTGCGGGTGAGCGGGAAGCAGATCGACGACCTGCAGGCCGTCATGCGGATGCTCGACGGCGCAGGGCTCGAGCAGCCCCTGCAGTACGTGAATATGAAGAGAGATTGATCGAGAAAGGCCGGAGATTATGGGGCTCGCGTGGCCGCGCCCCGCCGCGTGAATACCATGGATCACCGAGTTCCCGGGCTCGGAGTGAGAGCCCCGGGTTCAAGGCGAACTCGTCAGGAGCACGTGGATGGTGAGCGGCGTGAAGGGGCAGGGTGGAACCGGGGCGGCGGCTGATTCGACCCACAACGCGATGAGCGGCGTCGAGGCGCTGCGTCAATGGCACTGGGAGCCGCAACCCAAGGCCCAGGCGGTCATCAACGAGCTCGTCGAGGAGTTCACTTCGAAGAACGCCTGGGCCAAGCGCCTCGGCGAACGGATGATGACCGAGACCGGCACCCGTCTGATCGACTGGATCGATCACATCCAGATCCCGGCGTCGCGCGGGCTCAAGAAGCGGTTGCTGGAGGTGGGCTGGAAGCCCGCGGCCAACGTACGGTTCAAGATCGCCTCCGCCGCGGTCCCCGCCAACGCCGAGTGGTACATCAACGAACTGGGGATGTTCCCCGACCTGTTCCTGGTCGACGGGGAGACGCTGCGCCTGGGCATCAAGGTCGAGTTCGTCGCCGACTTTCTGGCGGCGCACGACCTGTGGGAAGCACCGATCGTCGGCGAGGCGCTGGGCCAGATGCGCATCGCGACGGTGAACAAGTCCAAGGGCTATGAACTGCTCGCGGTCGAGCGTCACGGCTGGCGCGGGCTGACGCCCCCCACTTTCGACGCCGAGAAGGCCGCGCGCCATCAGCAGCACCTCGAGGCGTTCCGGCGCCGGCGCCGGCACGGCGACGAGACCGCGTGCTTCGCCGAGACCAACCGGCTGGTGGACGCGGCGATCGCCGGGATCGGCCGGGACTGGGCGTGCGACGCGTTCTTCGCCGCCGAGCGCGACTACTGGATGCGCCGCAACCGCGCGGCGCAGGTGCAGTACGGGCGTCAGCAGCGCCTGGGGCTGGGCTGGGCGAACCACGACCACCACACGTACCGCTCCAGCCGCGAGCACTACACGAAACTCATCGCGCTGTGGGAGAAGCTCGGCATGTACTGCCGCGAGCGGTTCTACGCCGGCGCCGAGGCCCAGTGGGGCGCGCAGGTGGTGGAGCACCCCGTCACCGGCATCATCACGTTCAACGACGTGGACATGAGCCCCGAAGAACTCATGGGCGACTTCCCCCACGAGGGGCTCAAGGCTTCGCGCGAGCACCTGGGCACCGTGGGTCTGTGGGTCGGGCTGCACGGCGAGGCCGTGCTCTCGGCCGGCATGCACCACCTCGAGGCCATGTTCGACTGGCACGCGCTGGTGGAGCAACTCGAGAAGGACGGCGGCGTGAAGACCATGGCGCCGTTCACGACTTTCCCGTACCTCCGCCAGGCGTTCACCGAGGGCGAGGTGTGGACCGTCTGCGAGGACCGGCTCAAACTGCTGCAGTCCCGCAAGTACATCACCCCCCAGCAGGCGGAAGTCTTCCGGCGCGAGGGCGCGCTGGGCAGCCACCTCGAAAACCTCGAACGCAACGACGGCTTCAAGGGCTTCAACCAGCAGGGCGTCAGCGACATCATCAACCGCACCGACCCGCGGAAGCAGTCCCGCAGCAAGGCCGCGGCCGGCGGGCACTGAGCCCGCCGCACGACCACCGACCGGACCGGCTCGGCGTGAAGGATCGGCCAGGGGCGGTGCTCGAAGTCGCGGCCGGGCTTCTCCGCCGCCGCCAGGACCCACCGATGCGACACGTCTCGCTCATCACGACCGGCGGCACGATCGAGAAGACCTACGACGACACGACGGGCGAGCTGTCGAACCGCCGCTCGGTGGTCCGGCGCATGCTGCGCCGCCTGCGCCTCGAAGACACGACCGTCTCGATCATCGAGCTGCTCAGCAAGGACAGTCTGCACATGACCGACGACGACCGGACCCGGATCGTCGAGGCGTGCCGCGCGGCGGGCGCCGAGCGGGCCGACCCGCATGCCAGCCCGGGGCGGTGCGTGATCATCCTGCACGGCACGGACACGCTCTCGGTCACGGGAGAGAGGCTCTGCCGCGAGTTGACGAACCTGCACGTGCCGGTTGTTCTGACCGGGGCGATGCGTCCGTTCGAGATGTCGCGCTCGGACGCGTTGCAGAACCTGACCGAGGCGATCTTCGCCGGCGGCGTTCTGAGCCCCGGGGTCTACTGCTCCGTCCACGGCCGGGTGATGAAGTTCCCGGGCGTGAGCAAGGACCGCGAGCGACGCACGTTTGTCGGCCCGAGGGTGTGAGCGGGATCGGGCGTCGATCCGGACCCGGTTAACTCAGCGCGAAGACTTGGATGAACTGGTCGCCGATGCCGGTCAGCGCCGCGCCGGCGATGAGCCCGGCACAGATCGCCTCCTGACCTCGCACCCAGAGCCTGTGGCCGAACGATTCGCCGGGAAGCTCCTGGACTCCGTGCGGATCGCTCCGGCTGCCGCCGCCGTAGGCCCGCGACATGATGAAGAAGAACAGCGATCCGAGGAACATCCAGAACGTGGAGTCGGGCGGGAGGAGGATGCCCAGACCGAAGGCCAGCGGCGCAAAGGGGCTCTTGCTCTTGGTGAAGACCCGCAGAAGCTCGAAGGCGACGCCGATGAAGGCGCACGCCGCCATCAGGTACAGCGCCGAGGGATGAACGATCTTCGTCAGCCCGCCCTCGCCGGTCAGGCCGGCGATGAACTCGCTGATCCCCTTCCACTGCACCGCCGCAACGAAACTGAAGTCACCGGCCGAGCCGTCGGGTTTCTTCAGCAGCACGTCCTCGACGGTCTGCTGCGCCCGGTTGGGATCGACCGCGGTGAACGGGTTCTGCGGATGGCCCGCGAGGAACAGGATGTAGAAGAGGGGTGTGCTGGCGAGCGCGCCGGCGAAGATGCCGATGCAGTGCCCGATCGCCTGCTGGCGGGGCTTGGCGCCGAGCATGTAGCCCGGCTTGATGTCCATGAGCAGGTTGCTCGCATTGCTCGCGACTTCCGTCGTGATCGTCGCCGTCATCAGGTTCGTCGGCGCGTGCCCCTTGTCGAGCATCCCGAAGGTGAACTGGGTGATCTTCGAGAGCGACCCGGTGGGCGTGATGCTCGTGAGGGCGGTCGCGTTGGCCGCGATGAGCGTGAGCGCGATCGTCATGAGCACCGCGAGCGCCCCCAGGTCCCAGCGCACGCCGAACCACTCGTGCGTGAGGTAGACCGCGACGGCGCCGATGATCGGGATGCCGATCCACGAGACCTTCAACGGGAGCTCGATGTCCTTCAGCACGTCCGTGCCGGCGGGCTTGCGGCTGAACATGCCCGTGAACGCGGAGATGATGACCTGCGGCTTGGCGAGGAAGGACGCCATGCTCGCGCACACGAGCATCGCCACGCCCGGCCACAGCAGCCAGCTGGTCAGCACGTCGCGCTGCGTGAAATCGCTCGCGGGCGTCAGCACGACGCCCTTCTTGGACACCCAGCCGTGAGTGATCGCGTAGGGCGCCGCGAAGACGTACGCGACGATCATCCCGATGAACATGTTGAGCGCGTACCGGATGTTCATCAGGCCGCCGGCGCCGAACATCGCCAGGTCGAGCGTGGGCGAGAGCCAAACGGCGGCTCCGGCGGGTCCGTAGAGCTG
>CALMQD010000539.1 GCA_937871415.1 uncultured Phycisphaerales bacterium
CGCCGCGGCCCCGGCCAAGGGCGCCGCTCCCGCCGCGGGCGCCAAGCCCGCCGGTGGCGACAAGAAGAAGTAATCCGACCGCATCGTGGATCGCGTCGACGACGCACCGAGACTTCCAGGCCCTCACGGCACTCACGACAGACACGGCACATGAAACTCATCGTCGGTTTGGGCAACCCGGGCAACGACTACCAGAAGACGCGTCACAACGCGGGCTTCATGGTGGTCGATCGCCTGTGGGAGAAACGGGGCGACCCGTCCCAGGCCGCCAAGGGCCGATTCGCCGGCGTCACCTACGAACTCAACATCGGCGCCGAGCGCGTGCTGCTGCTCAAGCCGACGACCTACATGAACCTCTCGGGGCGCAGCGTGAGCGAGGCGCTGGCGTTCTTCAAGTTGGACCCGTCGCGCGACCTCCTGGTCGTCGTGGACGACGTGTCGCTCCCCACGGGAACGATCCGCGTCCGCGCCGGCGGCGGGGCGGGCGGGCACAACGGCCTGAAGGACATCCAGCGCGCTCTCTCCAGCCAGGCCTACGCCCGCCTGCGCATCGGCATCGACGCCTGCCCGCCGATGATGAAACTCGAGGACTACGTCCTCGGGCGATTCACGACCGAGCAGGCGGCGCTCCTGGCCCCGGCCCTCGACCGTTCGATCAACGCGATCGAGTCGTTCGTGACCGACGGGATCGACGCCGCGATGAACAAGTTCAACCCCGCCGAGCCCGCCCCCTCCTCCTCACCCCCTTCCGGCAAGCCGCAGGGCAAAGGCCCCGCGTCGGGTTCCGGCAAGACCGGCGCGGGCGCGGCGGGCGCGGCCGGTCCGTCGGGTTCCTCCACGCCGTCTTCCCCTCCGGCCCCGCCCCACGGCGGATCCGCGGGGAGCGGCGGCGGCTCTCCTGTTTGTTCGTCGGGCACGCGGACCATCGGGCTCGGGCCCGAGGCTCACCGTGTCCGTGTGTCGTCCTTTGAAACCACGCGCACGCACCGGGGCCCGCACGCGCGGGCGCTCGGCGCGTCGCACTGAATCCGAGATTCCATATCACGCCCGGCAGCACATCGCCGGGGAGAAAGGCCAGAGACTCATGCCAGCGAACCGTGTGAACTATTACGAAGGGATGTTCCTGCTCTCCCAGGCCGTCGCGGCCGACCTCGCCAACGCGATCTCGCACATCCGCCAGATCATCGAGAAGGCGGGGGGCTCGATCGTCGCGATGCGCAAGTGGGACGAGCGCAAACTCGCCTACGAGATCGACAAGCAGAAGCGCGCGTACTACCTGCTCGTCTACTTCCAGGCCCCGGGCGTGCGTCTGCACGAGATCGAGCGCTCCTGCAACCTCTCCGAACTCATCCTGCGCAACCTCATCGTCCGCGCGGACCACATGACGCTGGAGCAGATGCAGGCGGCGGACGCGATCAAGGAACTCGAGGCCGAGGCGAAGCTGCGCTTCAACCAGCCGACGATGACGCTGGCGAGCGCCCAGCCGGCCGCCGCTCCCGCCGCGCCCGAGGCCGAAGAGCCGGCCTGACCCCCCCCCGCCC
>CALMQD010000540.1 GCA_937871415.1 uncultured Phycisphaerales bacterium
TCGGCTCCAGCGCGGACTACGACTGACGGCGGCAGCGGCAGAGGCTGGGCGCCCGGCGTCGGCGCGGCGGCCGGTCGGGACGGCACCGCCCAGCGCGGGTTGATGTACTTGCCGTACAGCGGGTGGTCGAAGTTGTGCGCGACGAACATCTGGTCGTTCCACCGCGCGGGGATGATCCGCTTGTGCCGCAGGCCGTAGATCCGACCGATCTTCCGCTGCTCGTGCGTTTGGTTGAACTCGGATACGGCCGCGAGCTCGCCGACGAACTCGCAGTGCGTCTCGAGATCATCGCCGATGATGTCGTCGAGGTACAGGAAGACGCGCGGCAGAAGGAACTGCGGCGTGGCGTCGAGGAACTTCAGCGCGTGCATCGTGGACGTGTAGTAGTCGACGTCGATCGCGATGAAGCCGATCGGCCCGGGGTAGTTGCGGTACAGGAATCGCGGCACGGTCTCGCGCACGTCGCCCAGCACGAGCATCGCGCGCCGGAGTTCGCTCTTGAGGCGTTTGACCGGCATGCGGAACTGGCCCGGCGCCCAGACGAACCCCATGTCCCGCGGGTCGCGTGGCGGCGGCATGCCGCTTCCGGTGTCGAAGCCGTAGAGGTCGATCTTCACGCCCTCTTCCCGCTCGACGGCGTCGACGATGCGCTCCAGACTCTTGAGCCCGTCGCCGCCCCCGACGCCCACCTCGATCACGGTGATCTTGGGGATGCCCAGCGCCTTGGCCTGGCGGGCCGCCTGGAGCACCCCGTACCCGTAATGCGGCCGGTCGAGGGCGTCGTAGTCCGCCTTCTTCCAGAGCGGCGCGGCGGAGTTCATGAGCATGTATTTCCGCAGACGCGCGGGCTCGGCGATGCAGCGCAGCAGCCGCTTGAGAACGTACTTCGGTCGGTGTTTGAGCGGGTTTCTGGTCAACCCCGGATCGTAAGCGGGGCGCGGAGCAGCCGCCGAGGGAGGGGGGCGCTTCGGAGTCCGCCGTCGGCGTGCGCGACCGAGCGTCCGACGACTCGGCCGAACTTGCTTGCCCGAGCGCGGCGCGGATTGGAGATTCGAGAGATCAAGTGCCGCGGCGTGGGGGTCGATAACCCCGGCAGGATCGGCGATCGCCGGGGGTCTCGCACGCCTGTCCCCGGGGCGGCACGGGGAAAACGCGCCCGGCGGATCGCCCCGCGCAAGTGACGAAGGGTTCGACCATGATGATCCGGCCGCTCGATGACGATCAGGTGCAGCGCGTGCAGGAGTGCTACCGGCGCCTGGCGCCGCAGGCCGACGAACTGGCGCGCGGGTTTTACACGCGCCTGTTCGCGCTGACGCCGCAGCTGCGAGCGCTCGTGTCGCGCGGCGGCAACGGCGGACGTGCCGCGTTGACGAACGGGCCGCGCGTCGGCGCGATGGCCCCGGACTTCCGGTCGGCCCCGCTGAACGCCGCACGCTCCTCCTCGCCCCAGGAACACGAACGGGCGCAGGACTTTGTGGCCTCGCTGGGGATCATCGTGCAGAACCTGCACAGGCTCGACGCGATCGAGCACCTGCTGGGCGAGATGGGGGCGCGCTGCCAGCGTGCGGGCGTTCAGCCGCAGCACTACGGCATGGCGCGCGATGCGCTGCTGGGCGCGTTCCGCGACAGTCTGGGCCCGGAGTGGACGGAACAGCTGGCGGACGACTGGGCCGCGGTCCTGAACGTCGTGGCGTCGATGCTCATCCGCGGCGCGGGCCAGGCGCGGCGCGCGGCGTAGAAAGCCGTCCCCTATAGCAATCGTCAATCGCGCGGCCGCCCCGATCGGCGGTCCCCCATCGGCGCGCCCCATCGTCGCGCGTGTGCCCTGCGCTTATCACGGCTGCGCCGGCTTGACCGGCATCTGCGTCTCGGACCACTTGTTCCACGGGAGCGTGAACGGATCGTGGTAGTACAGGCTGCGGATGTCGCCGGCCTGCTGCCACTCGGGGTGCTCGACCAACCAGGCGCGGAGCTGCTCGATGCCCTTGCGGCGGTTCGAAGCGGAGTAGGAGCCGCGCTGACCGATCGAGAGGACCGTGACCGCGGGCGCATCGAGCACACTGACGCGCCCGTCCTGCCCGGTGTCGCCGTTGTCCGGCGAGCGGTAGAGGAAGGCCATGGTCCACTCGCCCTCGCTCCCGCCCTGGCTGGCGGGCGCGACGGCGCCGCCGACCGAGAGTGAGTCATCGGTCGCCCGCACGGGCGTTGAGTCACCGGGCGCGGGCGTTTGGTCGTGGTAGTTCATCTCGACGGGCGCTGTCATGGCGATCTGCCGGGACTCGATGTGCCGGAACAAAGGCCAGAAGCTGTCGTTGCGCCCCTGCTCGGGCGACACCCCGGCGCGGCCGACAACTTCGGCTCGCCGCACGCTCGGGTAGTACTTGAGTTCGATCGCGCCCGGCGGCGTCGGCGCCGGATACCCCACGGGGAGGGGCGTGTCGATACGCATCGAGCCGAAGGTGTACACCGCGCCGCTCTTGGTCTGGGTCACGCGCGTGCGAAGGTCGACGTCGCCGCCCACACGCATCACCGGGTTCTCCGGGGTCGGGCCGGGCACGGCCGCACGCGTCGCGGCGGCGCTGGCCGGTTCGACCGGTGTGCCGGGGTTGGTTCCGGCACAGGCGGAGACGACCGCCAGCGTGCCGCAGAGAACGCCGGTGCGCATCGGCGGGGTCTGGAGCAGTCGACGGGAACCGATTCTGGCTCGGCGACGAGAGATGGACATACTCGGGGATTCGCCGGGGAGCCGTCGGCAGATTCACCGGAACGCACGCGCCGGCGTCACTGCCCCTGCGCGAGGCTGTAGCCCTTCACGCCGTCGAACGTGCGCAGCAGTTCGTACGAGCAGATCGTGAACTTCTCGGCGACGCGGTCCATGAGCGCCACGCAGCGCGACTGGCCGAGCGTGCCGGGCGCGACGCCCTCACGGAGTTCGAACCGCACGCGGTAGTAGTCCACGCACTCGGTGTACACGCTGCCTGTCGGCCACACCTGCGTGCCGCGGTTGGAGATGAGCGTCAGGCGGAAGGGCGTGTCGGCACTGACGCGCTGCATCTCTTCCGCGAGCGCGGCGGGGCTCAGGGGCGAGTCGAGGTAGATGTCGCACCCGACCACCTGCGTCACGAGGTTCTTGTACGTGCGGATGACTTCGGGCCCCGTGGGCGCGGGCGGGCGCTTGAAGAGCGCCTGGTCCTGCTCGGGCACGGCGATGGGCGTCACGGTCTTGGGCGACTGACCCAGGCGGTCGATGATCGCGCGGGTGAACTCGCCGGTGCCGACGGGGGGCTTGCCGGAGTTCCTGCCGAAGTCTCCGGTGTGGACCCCCGACTCGAGCGTAGCGAGCAGCGCGTTCTCGATGTGCGCCGCCTGCTTGAGCAGGCCGATGTGGCGCAGCATCATGAGCGCCGAGAGGATGAGCGACGTCGGGTTCGCGACGCCCTTGCCGGCGATGTCGGGCGCGGTGCCGTGCACCGCCTCGAAGATCGAGATGTGGCGCCCGATGTTGGCGCTGGGCGCAAAGCCCAGCCCGCCGACGAGCCCGGCGCACAGGTCGCTGACGATGTCGCCCATGAGGTTGGGCAGCACGATCATCTGGAACTGTTCGGGCTTGACGACGAGGTTCATGCACAGGGCGTCGACGATGATGTCCTGCGGCTCGATCTCGGGGAAGTCCTTGGCGGCGGCGCGGAAGCGGTCGAGGAACAGGCCGTCGGTCATCTTCATGATGTTGGCTTTGTGCCCGCAGACGATCCGCTTGAGCCCGAGTTTGCGCGCCGTCTGGAAGGCGAAGCGATGGACCTCGTCGCTGCCCGGGGCCGAGATCAGCCGCTTGCACTGGATCATGTCGTTGCTGAGCCGGTGCTCGACGCCGCCGTAGGTGTCTTCGATGTTCTCGCGGACGACGGACATGTCGATCGAGAGCCCGGCCTTGGAGTAGACGGTCTCGACGCCGGGGAGCGTCTTGAAGACGCGGAAGTTGGCGTAGGCGTTCCAGAGTTTGCGAGCGGTGACGTTGATGCTCTTGCCGCCGCCGCCCTTGGGCGTCTCCATCGGACCCTTGAAGAGCAGGCCGCAGGACTCGACGGTGCGGATGGCCTCGTCGGTCATGCCCCGGGAGTTGCCCTTGGCGAAGACCGAAGCCCCCATCTCGACGGGCTGGAAGTGGACGCCGGCGTGCCTGGCGTTGACGCCGGCAGAGTCGAGCAGTTCGAGCGTCGCGCTCATGATCTCGGGCCCGATGCCGTCGCCGGGGGCGAGCGCGATCACGACTTCGGACTTGGAGCCGCCGTGGCTGGCGGGCGAGTTGGCGGAGGCGGAGAGGTGCGTCATCGTGGAAGCGTCCATGCGAGGTTCACGGCTCCTGTGTTCGCCGCCCCGGACTTGCGGTCTGTTTCCGGGGTCGATCGGGCCTGTTGAGGGCCGATCGGCCCGCGTTGCCGGGGGAAGGCGGCGAACCATAAGCCCGATCGGACCGGGCGGGGGAACGTCCGGTATCATCGGCATCCCCCAAGCCCCCGGAGAGTCGCCATGGCCAAGAAGTCAGGAAAAAGCCGCGTCAAGCGCACCTCGAAAACCGCCCGGCACGCGCCGAGCAAGCGGACGGCGTCGTCGAAACCTGCCCGCTCCGCCGGGGCGGCCAAGGCTCCCGGGAGTCGCAAGAAGAGCACCGCTTCCGGGGGGTCTCGCACCCCGTCGACTGTCGCGCGCGACCAGGCCCTGAGCCTGCTGGCCTTTTCGCACAAGATGATCTCCGACATGCTCTCGGGCGTGCCGGCGGAGCAGTGCACGGCCCAGTCCGGCCCCGTCACCAACCACGTCCTGTGGACGCTCGGGCACGTGGCGATGACCAACGACTGGCTGGCGTCGCTGATCGACGGGCGCCCGGGCGCTGTGCCCAAGGCCTTCGAGTCGCTCTTTGGCATGGGCTCGGTGCCGGTCGTCGACACGAGCAAGTACCCGTCGCTTGCCGAGGTGCGGGCCGAGTTCGATCGCGGGTACGAGCGGCTCGTGAGCGCGGCGAAGAAGCGCAACGACGCGGAACTGCTGACGCCGCCGCTGGGCAACTCGTTCGGTTTCACGAACAACAAGCTCGACAGCGTGCTGAAGGCGGCGTGGCACGAGGGCTGGCACATCGGCCAGATCGCCGACCTGCGGCGCGGGCTGGGCATCAGGCCGATGATGAGTTAAGCCGGCCCCGGGTGATCGCGCGGGGCGCGCTCAGCGCTTGATGAACACGGCGTTGCCGGTGTCGAGCGAGCAGAACGGCGCGCCGCTTTCACGCGCAAACTCGTGAACGGCGACGGCGCACCCCGGCCACTCGCCCCCGGGCCATGGGCCGTAATCATCGACGACCAGGACGCCCCCCGGCACCATGCGCGGCATGAAGTAACGAAGACCGGCGAGCGTCGGCTCGTAGAGGTCGACGTCGATGTGCACGAAGCGGTACCGGCGCTCCACGACTTGCTCGAACACGGGCGGGATCCAGCCCTTGTGGAACGTCACTTGCGGGAACTCGGACAGCGTGCGGCGGACGTGCTCGACGGAGGTGTCGGCGAACGCGCCCCGCGCCTGAACGGTGCGCGAGCGTTCGCCGTCAGTCTCGGTCGGGACGCTCAGCCCCTCGAACGAGTCCACGATCACGTGCGTCGAGCCGTCGAACGCCGGGTCGGCGCGGCGCTGTTCGTGGCAGATGAGGTACGAGGAGAGGCCGCGGTAGCAGCCGGCCTCCGCCGTGCACCCCTGCAGGCCGGCGGTGAGCCGGAACATCTGGACGAGGTGGAAGAACCGGGGGCGACGCCACGGGTGTTCGGACATGCCCGAGACCTGCATCCCCCGCTCGTACATCGCGACGTAGTCGGCGAAGAGCTGGTGAACCCCGTAGAGGTTCTGGGGCTGCTGGGCGGTCGGCGCGGTCGGCGCGGGCGCGGCGACCGCGACGGGGGCCGCGGGGTGGTACGTGTAGCGGACGGGCGCGCCGGGGGAGGGCATGGTCTGCGGTTGCGTCAAGTGCGGTGCTCCGGACCGAGCCTGCGCGCAGGCTGAAGCCGCGCACCGTGGGCGTCGTCCCCGGGACTATCGGCGGACGCGGTCGTGGGCGTTCAATACTGCAGGACGCTGTGGACGTGGCCGAACGGCTCGACGGCGCGGCGGCCCTTGAGCGAGACGAGTTCGATGAGCACGGTGATGCCCACGATCGTCGCCCTCATGCCGGCGGCGAGCTCGCAGCAGGCCTTCATCGTGCCGCCGGTGGCGAGCAGGTCGTCGACGAGCAGGACGCGCTGGCCCGGCTCGATGGCGTCGGCGTGGATCTCGAGCGTATCGTGCCCGTACTCGAGTTCGTAGGAGATCGAGGTGTGCTTCCAGGGCAGTTTGCCGGGCTTGCGCACCGGCACGAAGCCGGCGGAGAGCGCCTGGGCGAGGGCGATGCCGAAGATGAATCCGCGGCTCTCGGCGCCGATCACCAGGTCCACGCCGCCCATCGGCAGGCGGTTGCGGAAGGGGTTGACCATGAGCTCGACGGCGAGCGCCAGGCCCGCGGGGTCGCGGATGAGGGGCGTGAAGTCCTTGAAGACGATGCCGGGCTTGGGGAAGTCCGGCACGTCGCGGATGAGCGCCTTGAGCTGCGCGATCGATTCCATCGGCGGAGTGTACTGGATCACGCCTTCTCCGGCGGCACCCAGGTGCTCTTGATGTGCACTTCCTTGAGCTGCGCCTCGGTGGCGGCGCTCGGGGCGCGCGTCATGAGGTCGGCGCCGATCTGCGTCTTGGGGAACGCGATGACGTCGCGGATGTTGTCCGTGCCGCAGACGTGCATGATCAGGCGGTCGAAGCCGAAGGCGATGCCGGCGTGCGGCGGCGCGCCGAAGGAGAGCGCCTCGAGCAGGAACGAGAACTTCTCCCTGGCCTGCTCGGGCGTGAGGCCCAGCAGTTTGAAGACCTTGCTCTGCACCTCGCGGTCGTGGATGCGGACGCTGCCGCCGGCGATCTCCGAGCCGTTGAGCACGATGTCGTAGCCCGCGCTGACGATCGACTCGATCGCGACGTCGTCCTCGACGTCGGCGTTGACGAACAGGTCGCGCTGGTCGTCGCGCGGCGCGGTGAACGGGTGGTGCATCGCGATCCACTTCCCGGTTTCCTTGTTCTTCTCGAACATCGGGAAGTCGACGACCCACAGGAAGTTCCACGGACCGCCCTCGGCGCCCGGCCTGGGGACCAGCCCCATGTCGCGGGCGACGACCTGGCGCAGTTCGCCCATCGACTTGGTCGCGACGGCGTAGGTGTCGGCGACGAACAGCACGGTGTCGCCCGCGGAGAGGCCCAGGGCCGCGACGAGCTCGGCCTTCACCGGCTCGATGAACTTGGCGACGCCGGTGTCGAACTTGATGCCGCCCGGGGACGCGGCGTCGGCGACGACCTTGGCGACGGCGACGCCGCCGGCGCCGAAGGTCTTGACGAACTCGGTGTACCCGTCGGTCAGTTTGCGGGTGAGTTTCTCGGCGCCGCCGGGGACGCGCAGCGCCTTGATCACGCCCTTCTTCGAGTTGAAGCGGGGGCGGTCCTTGCCCTTCTCGAGTGCATCGCGGAAGACCTTGAAGTCGGTGCGCGAAACGATGTCGCCGACGTCCTTGATCTTCAGGTCGTAGCGCGTGTCGGGACGGTCGATGCCGTAGTCCTCCATCGCGTCGCGGTAGTTCATCACCGCCATCTTCGGCACGTCGTACCCGAGCATGTGCTTCCAGAAGTGGCGGACGAAGCCCTCCATCATCTCCATCACGTGTTCGCGGCGGACGAAACTCATTTCGAGGTCGATCTGCGTGAACTCGGGCTGGCGGTCGGCGCGGGGGTCCTCGTCGCGGAAGCAGCGGCAGACCTGCAGGTAGCGGTCCGCACCGCTCACCATGAGGATCTGCTTGAACAACTGCGGGCTCTGCGGCAACGCATAGAACGTGCCCGGCACGTTGCGGCACGGCACGAGGAACTCCCGCGCGCCCTCGGGCGTGCTCTTGTACAGGACCGGGGTCTCGACCTCGAGAAACCCGTTGGCGTGGAAGTACTCGCGCGTGACCATGAGCGCCCTGGAGCGCGTCGCGAGGATCTTCTGCATCGCCGGGCGGCGCAGGTCGAGGTAGCGGTACTTCAGGCGCAGTTCTTCGTTGGGCAACTGCGAGAGATCGTCGGGCAGGAAGGGCGGGTTCTCGGTCTTGTTGAGGAGCTCCAGCTCCTTCACGACGACCTCGACCTTGCCGGTCGCGAGCTTGGGGTTCTCGCCGCCGATGCGGACGCGCACGCTCCCGCGGACGGCCAGCACGTCCTCGTTGCGGAGTTTGTCCGCCGCGTGCAGGATCGACTCGCTGATGCTCTCCTTGTCGAAGACCAGCTGCGTCAGGCCGAAGCGGTCGCGCAGGTCGATGAAGATGAGGTTGCCGTGGTCGCGGTAGGAGTTGACCCAGCCGTTGAGGTTGACGGTCTGCCCGACGTGGGCTTCGCGGAGTTCGCCGCAGGTGTGTGTTCTTCGGAGCATGAGAGGGCTTTCGCTGTCGGTGGGGTTGGGGCGGCCAGTATAGGTGCGGGGCCTCCGACTCCCATCGGCCGTCACGCGGGCGTGTCCGCAATCCCGGATCGCACGAGCAGGTCGAGCATGATGTTGGCGGCGCGGGCGCGGTGCGAGAGACGGTTCTTGGACTCGGGGTCGAGCTCGGCGCCCGTCTGGGCATACGCGGTCGGGGGCGAACCGGTGGGGTGCTTGACCAGGAACAGCGGGTCGTAGCCGAATCCGTGCCGGCCGCTGGGGACACGGGGCGGAACGCCGATGCGCCCCTCGAACTCGCCGCGGGCGCGGAGGAGCACGTGCGCCGCTCCCGGCTCGACGGCGCACCGGCGCAGCGCCGGGGCGAGGTCGAGCAGCGGGTCGTTGGGAGCGTCGTAGGGCTTGGCCGCAAGCATGCGGGGCGTGGGTGCAAAGCCCGGTGGCGCCGCCAGCGCCAGGACGCAGACGAACCGGGCCGAGCGCCGCTCGGGGGGCACGCCGTGCAGTTGCTCGAGCACCAGGCGGTTGTTGGCTCGATCGCGTTCCTCGCGTGTCGCGCCGGTCTCGCGCCCGCCGGTGGCGTAGTGGGACGAGATCACTCCCGGCCGTCCTCCCAGCCCGTCGACCTCGAGCCCCGAGTCGTCGGCGAGGCACAGCCGCCCCGTCTGCTGGGCGTACTGCTCGGCCTTGATGCGCACGTTTTCTTCGAACGTCGCGCCGGTCTCGGCCGGCTCGACGAACCGCCCGGCGCCCGGCAGGTCCTTGAGCCCCAGCACATGCACGCCCCGCGCCGGGGCGAACAGGGCGCGGAACTCGTCGACCTTGTGCGGATTGCCGGTGGCGATGACCAGGTCCATGGCGCAGGTTACGCGTCCGCGGCGGCCCCGAAGGCCCGGGCCTGAGGCCCCGGGGCGCGTCACGCGGGCGCGCGTACCATCTCGCGATGTCCAAAGACCTGCTCAGTCTGCTCAACTTGCGGGACGACCCGCGTTTCGTCTCCGTCCCGCCCGGCACCCGCCCCGGGGTAACGACCGTCAACGGCAAGAGCGTCATCGTGAGCGAGAACCCCGCGACGGGCGAGGCGCTGGGCGCCGTGACGCTCGACAGCGCCCAAGACCTCGAGCGGGAGATCGCCGCGTCGGTCGAGACTTTCAAGACCTGGCGCGAAGTGCCGGCGCCGCAGCGCGGCCTGCTCGTGCGGGCGCTGGGCGATGAGTTCCGCAAGTTCAAGGAACCGCTGGGCGAGCTGGTCTCGCTGGAGATGGGCAAGATCCGGGCCGAGGGCCTGGGCGAGGTGCAGGAGACGATCGACATCGCGGATTACGCGGTGGGTCTGTCGCGCCAACTGCCGGGGCAGGTCTTCCCGAGCGAGCGCCCCGGGCACCGGATGTTCGAGCAGTGGCTGCCCCTGGGCCCGATCGGCATCATCACCGCCTTCAACTTCCCCAACGCCGTGTGGGGCTGGAACGCGATGCTCGGCGCGGTGTGCGGCGACGTGTGCATCTGGAAGCCGAGCCTGCTCACGCCGCTGATCACGCTCGCGACGCACCGCATCGCCGAGCGCGTCGCGGCGAGGATGAACCACCCCGGCGTGTTCCGGCTGCTGATCGGGACCGACGACCAGGTGGGCGAGCGCCTGGTGAACGACCGGCGCGTGCCGCTCATCAGCGCGACCGGCTCGTGCCGCATGGGACGGCGCGTGGGCTCGGTGGTGGCGCAGCGTCTGGGGCGAGCGCTGCTCGAGCTCGGCGGCAACAACGCGCTGATCGTGCACGAAGACGCGGACCTGAACCTGGCGATCCCCGCGATCGTGTTCGGGGCCGTCGGCACCGCCGGCCAGCGCTGCACGACGACCCGCCGCCTCATCGTCCACGAGAAGGTCCTGCCCGCGGTGCTGGACAAGCTCGTCGCGGGGTACAAGCAGGTGTCCGGCCGCATCGGCGACCCGCTCAAGGACGGGACGCTCATCGGCCCCCTGATCAACGAGCAGGCGGTCGCGGGCTTCCTGCACGCGATCGAGGCGGCCAAGCGCGAGGGCGGCGAGGTGCTCGCGGGGGGCGGGCGCGTCGAGGGGGCCAAGGGCCACTTCGTCCAGCCGACGATCATCCGCGCGCCGGGGAACAATGAACTGGCGATCGCCCGTGAAGAGACGTTCGCGCCCATCCTCTACGTCTTCTCCTACAAGACCATCGACCAGGCGATCGCGATGCAGAACGGCGTCGACCAGGGCCTGTCGTCGGCGGTGTTCACCGAGAGCCTCCGCGTGAGCGAGCGGTTCCTGTCGACCGCGGGGGCGGGGAGCGACTGCGGCATCGCCAACGTCAACGTCGGCACCAGCGGCGCGGAGATCGGGGGCGCGTTCGGCGGGGAGAAGGACACGGGCGGCGGGCGTGAGTCGGGGAGCGACTCGTGGAAGGCGTATATGCGCCGGCAGACGTGCACCGTCAACTACGCGGGCCGGTTCGAGCTCGCACAGGGGATCCGCTTTGAGTAGCCAGCAACCACGCGTCGCCGACGCCCTCGCGGACGCCGCCGTCGCCGAGATCGAGTCCGGGATGATCGTGGGCCTCGGCACGGGGCGCACGTCGGGGCGTGCGCTCATCGCGCTCGACCAGCGCGTGCGCGAGGAGAACCTGAGCATCAAGTGCGTGCCGACCAGCCACGCGACCGAGACGCAGGCCCGCGCCCTGGGCCTGACCGTCGTCGACTTCGCGATGGTCGACTCGATCGACTACCTCTTCGACGGTGCGGACGAGGTCGACCCGGACCTCCGCATGATCAAGGGCCGGGGCGGGGCGCTGGTGCGCGAGCGCGTCGTGGCGCACGCCGCGAAGCGCCGCGTCTACATCGTGGGAGAGGACAAGCTCGTCCAGCACCTGGGCGAGCGATCGACGCTGCCGGTGGCGATCCACTACTTCGGGCTCGCGAGCATCCGCAAGCAGCTCATCAACATGGGCTTCAACGGCGTGGTGCGCCGGACGCTCAGCGGCGACCACTTCCTCACCGACCAGGGAAACCTGGTGATCGACGTGACGTACCCGACCAATATCTCCCCCGAGGACGCCGCGGAGATGCTCGACTCCGTGCCCGGGGTCGTCGACCACGGGCTGTTCCTCTGCGAGGCCGACGAGGTGCTCGTCGAGACCAAGGAAGGGAAGATCGAGCGGATGCTGCGCCCCGCGCCGCACGCCGAGTGACCTCCGCTCGCGTCGTCCGGCGCGGTCTTTGCGGACAGCGCTCTCCTGTCGAATCCGGTGCATGAGGCCGGGCTCACCGTGCCCGGCGTGCAAGGGCGCCCGATTTCGGCAAAGATGTGTCATGCCAGTCCTCGCCGCGGCCCCGTCCGCACCGTTCCCGCTGCTGTACCCGCCCGTGCTCTTTTTCTTTCTGGGCGCCGCGGCGTCCCTGGTCAAGAGCAACCTGCGCGTCCCGCGCGCGGTGACCCGGCTGCTCAGCCTGTACCTGCTGTGGTCGATCGGCTTCCGCGGCGGGGTCGAGATCGCGGCCAGCACCTTCGGACGCGAGGAGGTCGTCAGCCTCGGGCTCGCGGTCTTGCTCGCGGTCATCGTCCCGCTGTACGCCTTCTTCGTCCTCCGCCTGCGGTTCGACATCCACAACGCCGCGGCGGTCGCGGCGACGTACGGCTCGGTCTCGGCGGTCACGTTCATGACCGCGACGCAGGCCGCCGAGGCCGCGGGGATGAAGCACGGCGGGCACATGGTCGCGGCGATGGCGTTCATGGAGTCGCCCGCGATCGTCGTCGGTGTGCTGCTCCTGCGCCTTTCGGAGCAGAAACAGCGGCGGGCGCAGGCGGCCGCCAGCGCCAGCGGCGAAACGCACAGGATCGGCTGGGGCACGCTGATGCACGAAGCGTTCCTCAACGGCCCGGTGATCCTGCTGCTGGGCTCTCTGGCGATCGGCCTGGTCACCGGCGAACCCGGGTACAGGTTGTTCAAGCCCCTCTGCACCGACCTGTTCAACGGTGTGCTGGTGTTCTTCCTGCTCGATCTGGGCCTTGTCGCGGCTCGCCGGCTCCGGACGCTGCGCGAGGCGGGCGTCTTCGCCATCGCGTTCGCGGTCCTGGCGCCGATGTTCAACGCGACCCTCGCGACCGTCCTGGCGCGCCTCGCCGGGCTCCAGCCCGGGAATGCGTTCCTGCTGATCGTGCTCGCGGCGAGCGCGAGCTACATCGCTGTGCCGGCCGCGGCCCGCATCGCCATCCCCAAGGCCAACCCGTCGATCTACCTGCCGATGTCGCTGGCGGTCACGTTCCCGATCATCATCACCGCGGGCATCCCGCTGGCGATGGCGATCGTGCACTGGCTGTGGTAAGGGCGGAGCGGGCAAGCGCCGAGGCTACGCCGAACGACGCAGCGGCAGGCCGGCGCCGACACGCTCGAGCGCTTCGAGACGCCAGCGCCGGAGGATCCGCCCGGTGCCGATGGGCTGGGCGATCCGCACGTGCAACTCGACGAGTTCACCCTGGCGGACCGTGAGGTGTCGCGCGCCGATTCCGCCCGCGAGCGTCGTGAGCAGTTCGCCCAGCAGCGGGTTGGCGCCGACGATTACCAGGCTCCGCGCGTTGGCGTGCTCGTGCAGCAGCGCGAGCGCTTCCGCGACCGGCGCCCCAGCGTCGAGCGGCTCGCACACGCGGACTTCCGCCGAAAGCCGGCTCTGCAGCGCGCCCGCGGTCGCCCGGCACTCCGGCCCGGGCGCACAGAGCACGCGATCGATCCGAGGCTGGACGGCGCCCAGGATTTCGCCGAGGTAGTGCGCCTGGGCCAGCCCCCTGTCCGAGAGCGAGTTCTCGGCGCAGTCGACCCCCGTTCCCCCGCGCATGGCGCGTGCCAGGCGCGGGAACGACGGGCGCCAAACGGAACCTTGAACCGCGTCCGGCTCGACGCGCGCGTGACGGGCCAGGAAGAGTCGCATAGTCGGCCTCCGGCTGGCTTATCGGGCGTCGAGGCACGGCCCTTGAGCGTCAGAACTGACCGGGAGGATCCCGCATTCTCGCCCCCCGTTTCGCGCGCGGTCCGTGGTAGGCTGCGGCCTGTGACCCAACCCGGCCCGAACTCATCCGAGCCCGTCGCGGGCGACGCGTCCGACCTGGAGGACAACCCGGCCCGGGGAAACCGCTGGCGCTGGGTCAGCCTGGTCGCGGGCCCCCTGGCGGGCGCGATCGTGTACCTGCTGCTGCGGACCGGCGTGCAAGAGCCGGGTGCGGGGGCGGCGCCGGTCCCGGGCCTGACGCATGCCGGGCTGCTCACGCTGTGCGTCGGGGCGTGGATGGCGGTCTGGTGGCTGACCGAGCCGGTGTCCTCGGCGGTCACGGCGCTGCTGCCGGTCCTGCTGTTCCCGCTGCTCGGGGTCATGGGCTTCAAGCAGGCGGCGGCCCCGTACGCCGACGAACTCATCGTGCTGTTCTTCTGCGGCTTCGTGCTGGCCATCGCGCTGGAGAAGCACGCCATCCACACGCGCGTCGCGCTGTGGACCGTGCGCGGGTTCGGCACGCGACCCTCGCTGGTCATCCTCGGCGTCATGATCGCGACCGGCGCGGTGAGCATGTGGGTCAGCAACACCGCGACCGCCGTGATGATGATGCCGATCGCGATGAGCCTCGCGGCGATGGCCGACGGCGGGCAGTCTCACGCCGGGCCGAAGTGGACCGACGCGGCACGGCGCAACTTCGGGCGGGCCCTGCTGCTGGGCGTGGCCTACGGCTCGTCGATCGGCGGGATGGGCACGCCGATCGGCACGCCGCCGAACCTGCAGCTCTCCGCGTACGCCGCGGAAGTGCTGGATCGGCCGATCGGCTTCGGGCAGTGGATGGTGGTCGCGATGCCGGTGGTCGTCATCACGCTCCCGGTCGCGTGGCTCATCCTTCTGCTCATGCACCCGTTCGCGCGGACGCGCGGCCTGCGGCTGGCCGGCGAGCGCGGGCAACTGAAGGAGCGGCTGCGCTCGCTGGGACGCATGGGCCCGTCGCAGTGGATGGTCATCGCGGTCTTCGTGCTCGCCGCCGCGTGCTGGACGCTGCGAACCCCCGTGACCGCCCTGTTCAACAGCGCCGCGACGGAGTCGCACGCCGCGGCGGTCGAAGCGTGGCAGGCGCGCGGCGCCGACCCGGCGGCTCGGCCCGCGGCGCCTAAACGGATCGAACTCATCTCGGACGCCGGGATCGGCCTCGTCGCCGCGATGGCGCTCTTCACGATCCCCTGCCGGCGCAAGGGCGAGATGTTCGTGGTGGTCTGGAGGGACTGCGCGAGGCTGCCGTGGGGCACGCTTTTTTTGTTCGGAGGCGGGCTGAGCCTGGCCGCGGCGCTGCGCGCCAGCGGCGCCGACGGCTACCTCGGCGGGCTGTTCCAGCACCTGCAGGGGCTGCCGACGCCGGTGTTCCTGATCCTCCTGGCGGGCGGGATCATCGCGCTGAGCGAGATCGCGAGCAACACGGCGCTGGCGGCGACGGTCATCCCGGTCCTGGGCTCGGCGGCGCCGTCGCTGGGGATGGACGCCCTGCCGTTGCTGATGGTGGCGACGCTCGCGGCGAGCAGCGGGTTCGCGCTGCCCGTGGCGACGCCGCCGAACGCGATCGCGTACGCGACGGGGCGCCTGCCGCTGGGCGCGATGGTGCGCTCGGGCGTTGCGCTCGACGCCGTGTGCGCGCTGGTGATCACGGTCATGTTCTGGCTGCTGGGCCCGACGCTGCTGGCCTTTGCCGGGCTGGCGCGGTAGGTCGGGGCCGTCAGGCGCCGTCGGGGCTGAACTCGCCCCAGGACGTGCTGGTTTCCCAGACGCGCACGCGTTCGAGCGTGACGCCCGGCGGGAAGCGGTACTCGTTCCCGCGCTCGTCCGACCATGTCCGCCCGCTGACCATCTGGTCCCGCAGGTAGTCGAAGAAGAGTTTCGCCAGCACCTCGGTCGTTGGATCGGTGCTCGGCAGCGCGATGACGCGCTCGCCGACCGGGTCGAGGCTCTTGGCGATCGGGTCGTCGGAGTTGACGACCATCGCGTGGTCGAACTTCTTCATGTACTCGCTCAGGGCGAGTTTGATGGTCTTGAAGTCGCAGACCATGTCCATCGCGTCGAGCCGCGACGAGGAGATCACCACCTCGACCCGGCGCGAATGCCCGTGCGGGAAACGGCACAGGCTCGGGTGCTTGAAGAGCATGTGCCCGGACTCGATCTCGAAGACTTTGCAGATGCGGTACGGCATGCGGGGGCTCGGCGGCTCCAATCAACGCGGCTGAAGGCGGACCGATCGTATGCGGAGCGGGGGCCACGCCCGCGCGCTCAGGTCCCGCGCCTGTTGCCGTAGACGTCCTGGTGGACGCGGTGGCAGTACCGCCAGCCGCGGGCGATGCAGGCCTCCGCGGCCCATTGCATCCGCGCCTGCGTCGGCGGGGTGCCTTCGGGCATCAGCAGCACGTCGGCGGGATCGACCCGGTCGCCCGCGCCCAACGCGCGGAGGCGCGCCAGCACGTCCTCGATCTCCGCGAGGTCCTGCTCGTTCTTCACGACGAACTTCACCTGGTGCTCGGGGTAGCGGGCGAGCAGCGCGCCCAGCGCCGGGAGGTTCAGGCGGCGCTCCTCGTGCCGACTCGACCAGCCCTCCCCCGGTCCGGTTTCGGAACTGCCCGCGAGCGCGTCGCCTCGGGCGGTGAGCTGAACAGCTTCCAGCGCGCTGGGGGTCGAGTTCGACAGCTTCGGGCTGACCGAGAGCAGGTCGCAAGGCACGTCGCGGTCGATCGTGCCGGCGGTCTCGATGGTGACGTGCATGCCGCGGGCCTTGAGCGCGGCGCAGAGGTCCACGACACCCGGGAACATCATCGGCTCGCCGCCGGTGACGACGGCGTGCCGGACGTGCACCCCGCGCGGACCGGTGAAGACGGGAGCCTCGATGATCTGCCGCACGGTCATCGCCGTCGATTCGGGTCGCCAGCTCGCGTACGGGGTGTCGCACCACTTGCAGCGCAGGTTGCAACCGCTGAGCCGGATGAACCGGCTGGGTGTGCCGGCGAGCCGACCCTCTCCCTGCACCGACACGAAGAGCTCCGACACGGGGAGCGTCGTGTCGTTCCTGGCGGCACTGCCGGGTTGTGCGTGGGAGTCGGTCATGGCGGTTTCGTGCATCGCGAGGCTCGAACGCATCCTCGCCGCTTAGGCGTAGTGTGTCGGGTCGGGCACGCCCGCGTCCTTGAACCCGGCCCGCCGGATCGAACACGAGTCGCACCGCCCGCAGGCGAGCACCTCGTCCCCGCGGAGGACGGGGTCGTAGCACGAGTGCGTGAGCGAGAAGTCGACGCCCAGCTCGCTCCCGAGCCGGATGATCTGCGCCTTGGACAGGTGCACGAGCGGCGACACCACCCGCAGCGCGGGCGCATGGCCGCCGTCGAGGATGCTCTCTTCCATCGCTTCGATGCCGACCTTGGTTCCCAGCATCGCCGCGTGCTCGAAGGCCCGCAGGAAGGGCTCTCGGCAGTCGGGGTACCCCGAGTAATCCACCGCGTTGACGCCGAGGTAGATCTCGCCTGCGCCGATCGTCTCGGCGTACCCCGCGGCGCACGAGAGGAAGATGAGGTTCCGTGCGGGGACATACGTGACCGGGATCGCGCTTGCGCGCTGCACGCGCCGGTGGGCCGGGCCATCGGCGCGATACTCCGGTTCGGCTCGGTCCTTGGGCACGTTGATGCTCGCGTCCGTCAGGGCCGAACCGCCGATGGCGCGGAGGTCGATCGCGACCGTGATGTGGCGTGCGGGCGGAACGCCGAGCGACTCCGCGACGCGCCGGGCCGCGCCCAGTTCGGGCTCGGCCCGCTGCTCACCATGTCCGCGACCGAGCTGATCGCCGAGCACGCGCGCCCGTCGCGCCGGGCGCACGCGAGCGCCACCGCGGAGTCCAGCCCGCCCGAGAGCAGGACCACCGCGCGCGGCGCGAACGGATCGGGGATGGGGTCGCGGCCCGGACTCATGTGCCCGGCCCCGCTCCCGCGTCTCCTCCACCCCCACCTCCGCCGCCACCA
>CALMQD010000541.1 GCA_937871415.1 uncultured Phycisphaerales bacterium
GTCACCGGCTCGGGCAAGACCTTCACCATGGCGAACGTGATCGCGCGTCTGGGCAAGCCGACGCTCATCATCAGCCACAACAAGACGCTCGCGGCGCAGCTCTTCGAGGAACTCCGCGGGTTCCTGCCTTCCAACAGCGTCAACTACTTCGTCTCGTACTACGACTACTACCAGCCCGAGGCGTACATCCCGCAGCGGGACATCTACATCGAGAAAGACTCGTCTCGCAACGACGAGCTCGACCAGCTCCGCCTCGCCGCCACCAGCAACATCCTCTCGCGGCGCGACACGGTCGTCGTCGCCTCGGTTTCCTGTATCTTCGGCCTCGGTTCGCCGCTCGCATACGGCGAGAAGGTGCTGACGCTGACCGTCGGAAGCCGCCTGGGCGCAACGACCGACATCGAAGGGCCCAGCGACCCCGATCCTCGCCGCGTCGGGCGTCGCGCCTTCCTGCTCGCGCTCAGCGCCATGCAGTACCAGCGCTCGGACATCGAGTTCAAGCGCGGCCAGTTCCGCGTGCGGGGCGACTGCGTCGAGATCTTCCCGGCGTACGAGAAGTACGCCGTGCGCGTCGAGGTCGGCGGCGATCTGGGCGACGAGATTCAGCGCATCGAACTGGTCAACCCGACGTCGGGCGAAGTCCTCGCCGAAGAAATGCAGTTCTTCCTCTTCCCCGCGGTGCACTACGTCATGCCCGAGGAGTCGCTCGCGCCGATCCTCCAGCAGATGCGCGACGACCTCGACGCCCGGGTGCTGCAGCTGCGCTCCGAGGGCAAGCTGCTCGAGGCCCAGCGACTGCTCGCCCGCACCAAGTACGACATCGAGATGATCGAGGAGGTCGGCTACTGCAACGGCGTGGAGAACTACTCGCGCTACTTCGACGGGCGCGCGCCCGGCGAGCGTCCGTACACGCTCATGGACTACTTCGACTTCGCCCCGCCCGACCCGAACCGCCCCCGCGCCGCCACGCCGGAGGACGGCGCGGGAGGCGACGCGGCCGGGCGCGGCATGGTCGGCGCGTCGGTCCGTCCGAACTACCGCGACTGGCTGCTGATCATCGACGAGTCGCACGTCACGATCCCGCAGATCCGCGCCATGTACAACGGCGACCAGGCCCGCAAGAAGGTCCTCGTCGAGCACGGGTTCCGCCTCCCCGCGGCGCTGGACAACCGCCCGCTCCGCTTCGAGGAGTTCGAGGCGATCGCACCCCAGGCGCTGTTTGTCAGCGCCACGCCCGGGCCCTACGAGTTGCAACGCTGCGAGGGCGTGGTCGCCGAACAGGTCATCCGCCCGACCGGTCTGCTCGACCCGCAGATCGAGGTCAGGCCGGCGCAGGGCCAGGTGCCGGATCTCCTCAACCGTTGCCGCGAACGCGCCGCACGCGGCGAGCGCGTGCTGGTCACCGCGCTGACCAAGCGCCTCTGTGAGGACCTCTCGGCGTACCTCGACGAGCAGGGCCTCCGCGTCCGCTACCTGCACTCGGACATCGAGACGCTCGACCGAGTCGAGATTCTCAACGACCTGCGCAAGGGCGAGTTCGAGGTGCTCGTGGGCGTCAACCTGCTCCGAGAAGGGCTCGACCTGCCCGAGGTCTCGCTGGTCTGCGTCCTCGACGCGGACAAGGAGGGCTTCCTGCGTTCGCCCACGAGCCTGATCCAGCAGATGGGCCGCGCCGCCCGCAACGCCGCCGGCTCGGTCGTTCTCTACGCCGACAAGATGACGCCGGCGATGCAGGCGACGATGGACGAGACCGAACGCCGGCGCGCGAAGCAGGTCGCCTACAACCGCGAGCACAACATCACGCCCACCACCATCAAGAAGGCGATCCGCGAGGGGCTCGAGACCGAACTCCGCGCCCGGCGCACGGCCCAGCGGGCAGTGCTGGGCGATGCGCCGGACGAGAAGGAGTTCGAGATCGCCGAGATGGTGCGCGACCTGGAGGGCCGGATGCTCGAAGCGGCGCAGTCGCTGGACTTCGAGACCGCCGCGAACCTCCGCGATCAGGTCAAGAAACTCAAGGCCATGGCCGCCGGCGGGGCGACCAAGGCCCGTAAGAGCGCACTGCGTTCCGGTGCGGGCGCAAGCGCCGACGACCAGACCGACAAGCCGCGGAAGGCGGGCGTGCCGGGGGCCCGTTCGGGCAAGCGCAAGGCCGCACGACCCAAACCCCGGCGCGAGCAGGGCAACTGGGGCTGAACCGTGGGGCCGGGCGTCGGCGGCGGCCTTGCGCCACGCGGCCCTCGGTCCATTCCGCCCGCGCCCGACGGTCTCTAAACTCCCGCGTGCACCAGATCCTCAACTTCATCGACGGGCGCTCGGTTCCGGCCGGCGGAGGCCGCTGGCTCGACGTTCACGAACCGGCCACCGGCCGGGTCTACGCCCGGGTCGCCGACAGCGACGCGAGCGACATCGACGCCGCCGTGCAAGCCGCCGGACGCGCCTTCGAGCCCTGGAGCTGTCTTTCCCCTGCGGAACGATCGACGCGCCTCTTCCGCCTGGCGGACCTTCTCGACGCGAACCTCGAACGCCTGGCACTCGCCGAATCCGTCGACACCGGCAAGCCGCTCTCCCTCGCGCGCTCGGTCGACATCCCGCGCTCGGCGGCGAACTTCCGCTTCTTCGCCGGCGCGGCGCTCCACACTTCCGGCGAGACTCACGAGTTCGATTCCGGCCCCATGGGAAGTGCGCAGTCGCCCGGCGCGCGGGGCGTCCGCGCATTCAACTACACGCTCCGCCGCCCGCGCGGCGTGGCGGGGCTCATCTCGCCCTGGAACCTGCCGCTCTACCTCCTCTCCTGGAAAATCGCGCCGGCGCTCGCAACCGGCAACACCGCGGTGTGCAAGCCCTCGGAGGTCACGCCGATGACCGCCGCGCTGCTCGGCGAACTTTCGCTCGAGGCCGGGATCCCGCCCGGGGTGCTCAACATCGTGCACGGGCGCGGTCCGCAGGCCGGCGGCGCGCTTGTGACGCACCCGAACACCCCCACCCTGAGTTTCACCGGGTCCACGCCTGTCGGCCGCTGGATCGCACGAGAGGCCGGCGACCGCCTCAAGCGCGTTTCGCTCGAACTCGGCGGAAAGAACCCGTTCATCATCTTCGACGATGCCGAACTCGACGGCCCCGACGGCGCGATCGCGACCGCCGTGCGGGCCGCGTTCACGAACCAGGGTCAGATCTGCCTCTGCGGCTCGCGACTGCTCGTGCAACAGCGTGTCTATGACCGCGTCCTCGCCGAAGTCGTCGAGGGAGCCAAGGCGCTGCGCGTCGGCGACCCGCTCGACGCGGACACGAATCAGGGCGCACTCGTCAGCGCCCAGCACCTCGACAAGGTCCGCGCCGCCGTCGACGCAGCCCGCGCCCACAAAGGCACCGTCCACTGCGGCGGTCGCTCGCCGGATCCCTCCGAACTCCCTGAACGCGTCCGTTCCGGCTGGTTTTACCTCCCCACCGTCATCTCCGGGCTCGAACAGTGCTGCCCCGTGGTCCAGGAAGAGATCTTCGGCCCGGTTGTGACGGTGCAGCGATTCGAGACCGAGGACGAGGCCGTCGCGCTCGCCAACGGCACGCCGTACGGCCTGGCCGCGAGCCTGTTCACCCGCGACCTCGCCCGCGCTCACCGCGTCGCCGATCGGATCGACAGCGGCATCGTCTGGGTCAACTGCTGGATGGTCCGCGACCTGCGCACGCCCTTCGGCGGCGCCAAGCAATCGGGTGTCGGACGCGAAGGCGGCCAGGAAGCCCTGAAGTTCTTCACCGAGCCGAAAAACGTGTGCGTACGTGTTTGATGGATTGGTTGAATGATTGAACACGGAGAGCACGGAGAGCCACGGAATCCGATCGGCTTCACTCTGCGTCTCTCCGTGCCCTCAGTGTTTCAACTCCCCCGAGAGGCCCATGACCGAAACCCGCGCCCCCGAACCCGTCGGCAACTACCCGCCCGCCCGCCGCGTCGGCAACATCCTGTTCATCTCGGGCCAGGGTCCGCGCCGCCGCGGCACGAAGGACATCCCCGGCGTCACGCTCGACGCGCAGGGCCGCATGACGGACTACGACATGGAGGCGCAGGTCCGTTCGTGCTTCCAGAATCTCCGCTACATCCTCGAGGAGAACGGATCTTCGTGGGAGAAACTCGTCGACATGACCTGCTTCCTCACGGATATGAAGCGCGACTTCGCCGTGTACAACCGGCTCTACGCCGAGTACTTCCCGCCGGGCCCCAACCAGCCTTGCCGCACGACCATCGAGATCAAGAGCCTGCCGACGGCGGGCAACGCGCCGATCGCGTTCGAGGTCAAGGCGATCGCGACGGTCTGACGCAATCGTCACGCCGCGCGCCGCTCAATCCAGTTGCACTTTCCGTTCGTCAAACCCGTGTGCAGCGACGGGTGGACCTTGGAGTGCTCGGACGACGAACGCTTAAACCCGCCTCGTTCTTACGGCTTGCCCTTCGCGACCGCCGCGGCCAGCGCCGCGTCCTTCTCGGCGTCGCTCATCGCGTCCCACTTCTTGTAGCAGCCCTTGCAGCAGAAGCCGACCTGCTGGCCCTTGTATTCCTTGTTCAGTTTGGGATTCACCGGGTCGGAGGAGTTGATCACGCAGTAGTGATTCACGCTGGTCACCGCGCCCGGCTTCACCTCTTTGCACATCGCCTCGTTCTCGCCCTTCTCGTTCGACCCGCAGTTGCAGGCGGCGAGGGCCATCGCGGCGACAATCGTGGCGGCAATCGGCATCAAACGACGCATAGTGGACTCCTTTGTCCACAGCGTACGGTGCACGCTGTGACCGGTCAACACGGGGCGACATCCGTGCATCGCTTCGCATCGTTCAGACCAGAAACGCTGCGGGTTGCGGCCAGATTCCGGTTTGCGCCGCGTGTCATGCAGTTCCACTACTGACAACGCCGCACGGTTTCTTCAGGCGGCATTCGCTTCTTCGTTCGCGGCCCGCACGCGGCGTATACAACGACCTCGGACTCTCGGCGGCGAACCAGCGCCGCGGATGGCGTGAACTCACCCGACGCCCCAAACCGGCGCACCAACCTCACATCGGCCCGCATCCCTCCGCTCCCCCGAGCACGTTGATCACGAACTCAGGTTCGTCGCTGCCGGAACGGGCTGGTCTCAGCTCGAACAAGTTTCGGACTGTCCGGCCCTTCATGTGTTCCAGTGCCGCCTCCCATCGTGTTACCGCCGCGGAGAGAAGGACTTCCGTTCTTGGATGGACGCCCTGGCCGCCGCGCGTCCAGCCGGATCCTCACCGGATAATCCCTGTCGACCGCGGCTCTCCAGTGGCGCCGAAGAATCGCTCTCCACGAGGTATTTCCAAGCCCGCCCGAACAAGCCGCCTCGGCTTTTGGTACAGTGTTCACACGCCGCAGGATCGACGGTGTTGTTTCGTTACATAGAGAGACTCGACCCATCCGCCGGCCGCTCACACCCAGGAGTTGCTATTCCATGCTTGCCCGCATCCGCCGCCTCAGCCCAGTCGTCCCGGTCTTTGCCGCGGTGTTCGTGAGCATCTCCAGCGCGTCTGCCGCCGGCGAGGACCTCGCTCAAACACCGGCGCTCGACGCCGCGAATCGGCTTGATTTCCGTCAGGTCATCCAGAGCGCCAAGACCGGTGTCTTCCCCGCCGTCGTCTATATCAAGTGCGTGCGCGAAGACAACACCAGCGGCGAGAAGAAGGGGCAGGAGGTCTCGGGTTCGGGCGTGCTCATCACGCCCGAAGGGCAGATCCTCACGAACTGGCACGTCATCGACAAGGCGCAGAGCGTGCGTTGCCTGATGTCGGACGGGCGGCACTACGACGCAAAGGTCCTTGGCTCAGACAAGGACACGGACCTCGCGGTCATTCAACTCGATCGGGGCCAGGAGACAGACTCTCTCCCCTTTGCCTCGCTGGGAGACTCCGACGCGCTCCGCGAGGGCGATTTCGTCATGGCCATGGGCGCCCCATGGGGACTCAACCGCTCGGTGTCCATCGGCATCGTCTCCTGCACGAACCGCTATCTCGAAGAGATCAGCGAGTACAGCCTCTGGATCCAGACCGACGCGGCGATCAACCCCGGCAACTCCGGCGGCCCCCTGGTGAACACGCAGGGGGAAATTGTGGGCATCAACGCGCGCGGCATGTCTTTCGGCGCCGACGGGATGGGATTCGCCATCCCCTCGTCGACCATCCGCATCCTTGTCGAGCAGATCCGGCGCGACGGCAAGGTCAACTGGAGCTGGACGGGCCTGCAGCTGCAGCCCCTGCGCGATTTCAACAAGGACACGTACTTCGAGGGGGACGAGGGCGTGATCGTCGCCGAGACGGATCCCGAATCCCCGGCGCGGCGCGCCGGATTCGAGGCCCGCGACCGCATTACCGCGATCAACGGCACCCCGATCACCGCCGAGACCGCCGAGGCCCTTCCGGCCGTGCGTCGGTACATCGGCCTTCTCCCCAAGGAAACGCCGGCGACATTCACCGTCATCCGCGCCGGCGAGACGCGTGAACTCCAACTGACCCCGCGCGAGAAGGGCAAGGTCGAGGGCGAGGAACTCGCGTGCAAGCGCTGGGACCTGACCTTCAAGGCGATCAACCAGTTCGACAACAAGGACCTGTACTTCTACCGCAAGCAGGGCGTCTTCGTGCACGCGACGCGGTACCCCGGGAACGCCGCGAACGCGGGGCTCCGCTCCAACGACATCATCGTCCGCATCGACGGGGAGGAGATCACCTCCCTCGATCAGGCCAAGGCCGTTCACGAACGATGCCTCGCCAAGGTCGACGAGAAACCGCGCGTAGTGTTCACGATCATGCGCGGCGGCCTGACGCGCCAGATCGTTGTCGACGCCACGCGCGACTTCGAGCGCGAGTAACTCGTCCGGTTTCCACACCCCGCCGTGACGCGGCCGTCTCATCGCCGACTCAATCAACCAGGAGATCCCTATGCTCGTGAGATCGATCGCTCCGATCGGCGTGCTGCTGGCGTCCGCCGGCGCGTTGGCCGCCGACGACCAGGGCCCCACGCCCGAAGCACTGCTGTCCATCACCCAGTCCGTGGCGCCTTCGCTCGTACAGGTCGAATGGACGGCGCAGTACGACAAGGGCGAATCCCCCGGATCGGACCGCTGGGGTTCGTGGCGGGCCTACCAGATGGGCGGCGGATCCGACGCCGACCCCGATGCATGGGCCGACTGGGATCAGTTCATCACCCAGGAGCGCCCCAAGTCCATCGGCGGGTTCGTCATCGACGAACGGCACGTCTTCACCGCCGACACCGAGCTCCACCCGCGGTTCCTCAAGAAACTCCAGGTGCGGTTCGGCAGCAACGTGGTCGACGCCAAGCCCTCGGCCTATTGCCGCGACGGATCGGGCCTCATCCTCGAACTCGATTCGCCCCTGGCGGGGGTCAAGGCCCTCAAGTTCGACTCGGGCCGCAAGGAACCGTTCTTCCAGGTCGCCTATCGACTCGTTGACGGCGCGTGGCAGACGCGTGTGGACGGCGTCTCGTCGAGCGCCATCGCCTCGGCGGACGGGCACGCTTATGCCCCCGGACGAACCAACGTGCTGTACGTCGACAAGGACGGCACGCCCGTGGGCCTGGGCACCGGCGACCGTCTGCTCTCGGGCTGGAAGTTCGGGCCCGCGGAGATGAAGACCGCCTCCGCGACCGAGTACGCCGAGATGCTCAATCGCATCGAGGGCGCCTCGAACAACTCGATCCTCCGCACCACCATCAACTTCCGCAGCCCGCGCTCCGACCAGGGCGACCGCTTCGGAATGGGACGCTACATGCACCGCGGCATGGGCGCCGACTCCGAGATCACCGAGTGGAACGGCGCATCGGTCGTTGTCGACCCGGGCACCGTGCTGGTGCTCGGCAAGTTCGCCCCCAAGATCACCGGACGCCTGGAGCGCATCACGGTGTTCACTCAGGACGGCCAGAGCCGCACCGCGAAGTTCGCGGGCACCCTGAAGGACTGGGGCGCGTTCTGGGCCACGCTCGATCAGCCGATCGGCAACGCCGCCAAACTCTCTACCGATGACCCGCTCTCGCTCCGCGACAAGCTCCTGGCCAAGGCGGAGATCAACATCCGCGGCGAGACCCGCACGCCCTACTTCTCGCACGCCCGGTTCTCCAACTACTACACCGCGTACAAGGGCCGCGTCTTCCCCGGCGTTTCGGGGAGCGGCGGCGGGAGGTACAACTACGGCGGCGACTCGAGCCCGTCGCTCAACTACTTCTTCTCCGGCGACGGCTCGCTCGTCGGCCTGCCGATCGAACGCCGCGAGAGCGTCGCGACGCAGGACCGTTACGGCTTCAGCTCCGGACAGGTGCTCGTCGTTCCGGCGGGCGTGATCGCCGAACTCGCCCGCGACCGCACGCAGGGCCTCGACCCCGAGAACCGTCCGCTCACCGCGGAGGAGGAGAACCGCCTCGCGTGGCTCGGCGTCGAGATGCAGCCCATGGATCCCGAACTGGCTCGGGCGAACAAGATGATGGACGAGACCAACGGCGGCACATCGGGCGGCATGGTCACGCACTTGTATGCCGGCTCTCCCGCCGAGAAGGTCGGGATCCAGGTGGGAGACGTCATCCTGCGCCTCGACGTGGAAGGGCAACCCAAGCCGATCGAGGTCACGCTGCAGGAAGGCTTCGACGCCGGGATGATGGATCAGTTCTGGCAGTATCTGGACCAGATGCCGGCCGAGTACTTTGACCAGATGCCCAAGCCCTGGGGATCGGTCGAGAACCCCATCACGCGGGCGCTCACCGATGTCGGCTTCGGCACCAAGTTTGTCGCCGAGATCTGGCGGGACGGGAAGGTGATGAAGAAGGACATGGTCGTCACCGAGGGTCCGAAGTACTTCGACTCGGCCGCCCGCTACAAGACCCCCGAATCGATCGGCCTGACGGTGCGTGACATCACGTACGAGGTGCGCCGCTACTTCCAGATGTCCGACGAAGACCCGGGCGTGATCATCTCCAAGCTCGAGTCGGGCTCTCGCGCCGCGGTCGCCGGGCTCAAGCCCATGGAGATTCTCCGCACGGCCAACGACAAGCCGATCCGTGACGTGAAGGACTTCGAGGCGATCGTGAAGGCCGGCGGCGAGGTGAAGCTGGGCGTCAAGCGCATGACCACCGGTCGCACGGTGAAACTCAAGCTCGACGACGCCGCGCCCGCCAAGCCGGCCGCACCGACGACCGCCGAGGACGCCGATGCGGCGCCTGTTTCCCCAAGCCCCGCCCCGCGCTGATCCGCCGCAAATCCCGAAGCCAGCCGCGGCCCCGGTCAACCTTGATCGGGGCCGTTTTCATCCCGCGATTGATCGATCCCGACCCGTGCCGCAAAGCACGGCGTTGCGTCCGTGGGGCTCACTTCGCGCCCAGCCCGCGCAACTCCTCAGCGAAACGCGCCGCCGCGTCCCGAACGTGCCGCTTCCAATCCCCGCCGGTTTCGCCGGGGTAGAGCACCGAGCGCGAGGCGTTGACGACGACCCCCCATTCCCGCACGCTACCCGTGCCGCGGAGCATGGGGCGGATGTCCTCGATCGTGCCGCCCTGGGCGCCGAACCCCGGCACGAGGAACATCTGTTCCGGCATGCGCTTGCGGAGCGCCGCGCCCTCGCCCGACTTGGTCGCTCCCACCACGGCTCCGACGCACGACCAGCCGCTCGCGCCGACACGCTCGCCCGCACGCCCCAGCGCCGCCACCTCATCGGCCATGAGTTCCGCCACGGTGCGTCCGTCGGCGAGTCGCTGCGCCTGGATCGAGTCTGACCCGGGGTTGCTGGTGCGCACGAGCACGAACACACCGCGCCCCCCCTCCCCGCCACCCACACCGCCGGCGCTCAGGAATGGCTCGACCGTCTCCATCCCCATGTACCCGCTGAGCGTGATCGCGTCGGCGTCAAGCCCGGATCGGGCCGCGGCGCCCGGGGCGGCGTTGGCGCTGCTCCCGGCGCCGAATGCCGCCGCGGCGTAGTGCTCGGCGGTCGTGCCGATGTCGCCCCGTTTCGCGTCGAGGATCACGATCAGCCCGCGCTGGCGGGCCAGCTGGATCGTCCGCTTGAGCACGCCCACACCCGCCTGACCGAAACGCTCGAAGCACGCCGACTGGGGCTTGACCATGGGCACGACGCCGGCGACGGCCTCGATCACGCCCGCGCAGAACGCCTCGATCCGATCCGCAGCGCCGATCGGCTTGCCCTTGGCATCCGTCGCCGCGGCCGGCAGACGCTCCAGCACGGGGTCGAGCCCGACGCACGCCGGCGTTCCCATCCGCTCGATCGCGTCGCACAGGCGATCGCCGAACGGTGCGGCGGACGAAACGTCTGCGGGCGGCGTTCGTCCCCCCCGCTCCTGCCGCCCGATTCGTGCTTCGCCAACGCCCGGCCGCTCGGTGGTCATGCTTGCTCCCAAGGTGCCCCGTCGATTCTGTTCCGGACCCCGTCCTGGTCCGCGCCGGTCTCACTCTCGCCCATCGAACTCCGACTCCGTGATGTTCTCGTGCTTGAGTGTCGACGTGCTGATGCGGAAGTACTTGGGGCGAGTGCGCTGCGCCGGGTCCTCCGAAACGCCGTAGATGTACTTGGTCTCGGGAAGCACGCTCACGCGAGCGCTCCACACGCCCGAACTGTTCGCCGTCACCGCGAGCGGGGGCTGATCGGGTTTCAAGAACAGCCGCACGACATTGCCGCGGGCCGTGTGCCCGGAGATCACGACCGACACGTCAGAAGTGACAAACCCCGAGACGTACGAAACGTCCGCGGACGAGAGCGAGAAATCGATCGTCTGGCCGCCCTTGCGCTCCTTGAGGCCGATGGTCGTCAGCCAGTCACTCTCGCCGCCGATCCGCGTCGTCGCCAGGTCGTTCAGGTCGGAACGGATGTCGTCGAGCGCCGCGAACTTCGACACCACCACTACCGCCGACACGTCGCGCAACTCCGCGTTGTCGAGCCGACGCGGCGAAGAAAATCGGGGCTTCACCGGCTGCTCGGAGTGGCGTGACAGGACCCGGGCGATCTGCGCCCACTCGTCGATCCCGCCCGCGCCGGGCTGGCGACGCACGTTCTCGAACCGCATTGTGACCGCGATGTTCCCTTCGCCGGCCTTGGAGCCCGAGCACCCGCCCGCGTTCAGGCACATCGCCAGGCTTACCGCCAGCACCAGAGACTGCGCGACCCAAGGCCGAGCTCTCTGCAACACGAGCCGCGCGGTGCCAAACACCATCGTCGCCATTTCGCTCAACCCCGCGCTCCTTTCCGGGCCTACCGCGTCTGAATCACGACGGGCCACACCCCAGCATACCCGGCTCGCGCACGTCCAAAAGCACAGCGGCCCCGCCGTTGCCGGTGGGGCCGCTGGTGTTTCCGTTCAGGTGCGAGACGGATTACTTCTTCATCTCGCCCGAGCACTTGGAGGCGCACTCGGCCTTCTTCTCGCCCGAGCAGGTGGACGAGCAGCTCTTCGCCGACGCTTCCTTCACCGAGCCGTCCTTCATGACGGCCTTGTCCTTGCACTTGCCGCAGCAGTCCTCGTTCTTGTTGCAGGCGCCCAGGCCCAGAGCCAGCGCAACAGCCGCAACGCCCATCAATCCGGTCGTGATCTTCTTCATGGCATCACTCCATTTGAATCGGCGCCGCTCACGCGGCCCCAGGTTCCTCGCCGCAACAACGCGACGCCCCAGCCCAACCCGCGGCGCACCTCGCCGCACGCTTTCTACAGGGCCCCCCGGCCGCGGGATGCGGCCGGACGCCCGATTTTCGGGGTTCTCAGGCGGCCGACGCGCTCTTCCGGACCTTGGCGGCGTACGCCGTTCGCTTATCGGCCTGACGACGACGCCCGCTCGGCTTGCCGCCGATCTCGGGGCCTTCCTCGGCGCCGACAAACTGGATCACGCACAGTTCCGAACCGTCGCCGATGCGGTGGCGGCCCAGCTTGACGATCCGCGTATACCCGCCCGCGCGGTCCTTGAATCGCGGCGCGACGTTCTCGAAGATGTGCCGGACCAGTTTCGGCGCGGCGCGCAACTCGCCGTAGCGATTGCGCTCGACCTTCGCCCCATCGGGCACCGGGAAGAACGTCTCGGCCCGCTCCTTGAGAGCATTGACGGCGTTCTTCTCTTCTTCAGTCGCGCCCTTGGGCAGGTACAGCCAGTCGAACACCAGCTTATCGCCGCCCAGCTTGGCGATGACGCGCCGGCGCGATGCCAGCGTGCCCTCCTTCGCGTCGGAGATGATCTTCTCGACGAACGGCTTCAGGCACTTGGCCTTCGGGATCGTCGTCACGATCTGCCCGTGCTGAAACAGGCCCATGGCCAGGTTCCGCAAGGTCGACGCGCGGTGCGCCGTCGTACGTCCCAGCCGATATCCGCCTCTGCGATGTCGCATCGCCAAACTCCTGTCCGTTCTCAACTTGCGGCCCGGCGTCTTGCCCAGCCGCAAGCGGTCTGAACTCTAGTGCCCTGCCCCGCTCCGGACGAGCCAAACCGGCCCCGCCGGAGCCCGAAACACGCCCGTTTCGCGGGCTGTTGCGGCCTCTATCCGTACACCGACCAAACTTCCCATCAACCCGCCCGTGCCGGGCTGATCACACACCCTGCGGCGCGGGGGGCGTATATCCCTCCGGCAGCGGCATCCCCAGGTCCATGCCGATGTCGTTGAGCTTCTTCTTGACCTCACGCAGCGATGTGCGGCCGAAGGAACGCAGCTTGAGCAGGTCCGAGTCCGTCTTCGACACCAGCTCGCCGACCGTCTGGATCCGGGCGGACTCCAGGCAGTTGCTCGCACGCACCGACAGGTCCAGCTCGGACAGCGGCATGTTGAGCTTGCGGATGAGCTCGTCGTCGACGCCCGCGGTCGCCGCGGCCGTCTCGCTCACCAGTTCGCTGCCAAGCTCGAAGTACTGAACGAACGGGTTGAGGTGCTTGCGGAGGATCTTGGCGGCCTCGACCAGCGCCATCTCCGGCGTCACCGTGCCGTTGGTCCAGATGTCCATGATCAGCTTGTCGTAGTTCGTGCGCTGACCGACGCGGGTCTCTTCGACCTTGAAGCGGACGCGCTGAACCGGCGAGTAGATCGAATCGACGTGGATGAGGCCGACCTCGGGCTCCTCCTGCCGCGAGAGCTGCTCGCTGGCGGGAACGTAGCCGCGCCCCTTGGCGACGCGCAGCTCCATTTCGAAGTCGACCTTCTCGGTCAGCGTCGCGATCACGAGGTCTTTGTTGAGGATGGTGATCGACGGGTCGGCCTCGATGAGGTCGGCGGTGACGTCGCCCGGGCCGGCGGCCGCGAGCGTCATCGTCTTGGGCTCGTCGGAGTCCATCTTCACGACGAGGTTCTTGACGTTCAGGATGATGTCGGTGACATCCTCCATCACGCCGGGCAGCGAGGTGAACTCGTGCGTCGCCCCCTTGATCTTGACCGAGGTCACCGCCGCGCCTTCCAGCGACGAAAGCAGCACCCGGCGCAGCGAGTTGCCGACGGTCGTGCCGAAGCCGCGCTCGAACGGCTCGACGGTGAACCGCCCGAACGTCTCGGAACGGAACTTCGGATCGGCAACCACCTTCGACGGCAGTTCCAGCCCACGCCAGCGTACGCGCATGTGTCAACCTCACTGTGTCGGCGGACTTGCTTGTCGTCCTGTCCCGCGACTGAATCGGGTGAGCATCGAGGGCCGACAGCCTCAACGTCCCCTGCTGTTCGCGGAACCTGCACCGCAATCGGGCCCGCGAAAGAGCCCGCGTTTACTTGGTTCAACCCCGGGCGACACGCCGGCCCCCGCCGGAACCGTCCCGCCCGCCCGGCCTTAGACGCGCCGGCGCTTGGTCGGGCGGCAGCCGTTGTGCGGGATCGGCGTGTGGTCTTCCACCGCCGTCACGCGCAGGCCGGTCGAGACCAGGCCGGTCACCGCCGACTCGCGTCCGGCGCCGGAGCCCTTGATGAAGACCTCGACCTCGCCCATGCCGAGCTTGCGGGCCTTCTGGCCTGCGCTCTCGCCGGCGCGGGTCGCCGCGAACGGCGTCGCCTTGCGCGCGCCCTTGAAGCCCATCGTGCCCGCCGAGTCCCAGCAGATCGTCTCGCCGTTCACGTCCGTGATGGTCACGATCGTGTTGTTCTGCGACGCCTTGACGTGCGCGATGCCTCGCGAGACGTTCTTGCGGACCTTCTTCGCCTTCTTCGCCATGCTGCTTTCTCCCGGATCTTCCGACCCGAAGGGTCGTCCCCGGCAAAGTGTTCAACCCATTGGTCCCGGAGCGCGACGCTCCGACGGATGATGCCTGTGCGGGCCGACGCGGACCGAAGGCCCGCCCCGCGCCGGTTTACTTGGCCTTGACGCCCTTCTTGCCGGCGACGGTCTTCTTCTTGCCCTTGCGCGTGCGGGCGTTGCAGCGGGTGCGCTGCCCGCGCGTCGGGAGACCCTTGCGGTGACGATCGCCGCGATAGCTGCGCGTGTCCTTCAGGCGCTGGATGTTCTGCTGCACCTGGCGCCGGAGCGCGCCCTCGACGATGTAGTTCGCGTCGATGATCGCGTTGATCTGCGCGAGCTTCTGCTCGTCGACCTCGTTGGAGCGCAGGTTCGGATCCACGCCCGCCTCCTCCAGGATCCGCTTGGCGAACAGCGCGCCGATCCCGTGGATGTACTGCAGCGCGAAGTAGATCTTCTTCTTGTCCGGGATATCCACACCTGCGACACGTGGCACGTTCAACGCTCCTTGCAGACTTCAGTCAGTTCTCGAACTCTCAACCGCCCTCGCCCCGGCGTTCGCGCTCAAACCCTGCTCAGCCCTGCACTTGCTTGTGCTTCGGCTCGGCCTTGCAGATGACGCGCACCTTGCCCTTGCGACGCACCACCTGGCAGTGCGCACACACCTTCTTGACGCTCGCCTTCACCTTCATGCTGCACCCTGCCTTCCAGACCTAGCCCCCACCCCTTCGCCGTCCGCCGCACCCCATCGAGTGCAGCACAAATACTAGACCGCCCCCATACCTGACATTACCCGGTCGATCGCCGTTACTGGCGGTACACGATCCGGGCCTTGGTCAGGTCGTACGGGCTGAGTTCGACCGTGACCTTGTCGCCCGGCAGGATGCGGATGTAGTTCATCCGCATCTTGCCCGACACGTACGCCAGGATCTTGTGGCTGTTGGGGAGTCGCACCATGAACATCGCGTTCGGGAGCGATTCCTCGACCACGGCTTCCAGCGTCAGTTTGTCGTCTTGCTTGGGCATACCTGGCTCGACCCTCCCCTTTCGGCGATGCGATTAGGCTCGCGAAGGACGCACTCCCGCGCCACCCATCCCCATCCCGCCCGTTGCCGACTGACCCGCCTCGCCGCCCAGGAAGCCCGCGTAGTTCCGCATGAGCAGGTTCGCTTCGATGCGCTGGATGAAGTCCAGCACGACCGACACGACGATGAGCAGACCCGTGCCGCCGAGGAACTGCGTCACGTTCAGCGGCAGGTTCAGCGCCTTGTGCACGACCATCGGCGTGAGCGCGATGACGGCGAGGAACGCCGCCCCGACAAACGTGATGCGCTCCATGACCGTCTCGAGATACTCGGCCGTTCGGGGGCCGGGGCGGAGGCCGGGGATGAACGAGCCGTGGTCGCGGAGGTTCTTGCTCATCTCCTCCGGGTTGAACTGCACCGTGATCCAGAAGTAGCTGAAGAAGTAGATCAGCACGAGTTCGCACATGACGTACGGGAACTCGCCCTGCGTCAGGTTCTGGGCCAGCCAGTCGAACACCCCGCTCGTGCCCGTCGATCCGGTCGCCTTGAGCTGCGTCGCCAGCGCCGAGAAGATGACGCTCGGGAAGATCATCAGCGACGAAGCGAAGATCACGGGCATGACGCCGCCGTGATTGATGCGGAGAGGCAGGTACGAGCGTTCGCCCCCGAAGACCTTGCGCCCGCGTGTGTGCTTGGCCTGCTGCACCGGGATGCGGCGCTGCGCGACGGTCATGAGCACGCTGCCGCCCACGACGACGACGAAGCCGCCGATGATGAAGAACAGCCCCGGGAAGCCCAGCTGGGAGCCCGGCGAAGTGCTGAAGTTCTCAACAACCCAAGCGCCCGCGGTGGGCATCTGTGTCAGGATGCCCGCGGCGATGATGAGCGAAGACCCGTTGCCGATGCCGAAGCGGTCGATCTGCTCGCCGAGCCAGACGAGGAACATGGTGCCCGCGGTAAGGGCGCCGATGCCCATGACCCACCAAAGCGGGTTGTGGACCCACTCCGGCGCGATCATGTTCAGCCCGGCGAGGTACTTGATCCAGCCGAAGCCCTGCACGAGGCACAGGCCGATCGTCGCCAGGCGTGTCCACTCCTGCAGTTTGCGCTGGCCGGTAGGTCCCTCGTTGCGGAGCGACTTGAGGGCCGGAAGGACCTGCCCCAGCAACTGGAAGATGATCGACGCCGAGATGTAGGGCATGATGCCCAGGCCGAAGATCGTCGAATGGCCGAAGGCGCCGCCGGAGAACATGCTCACCATGTTCACGGCCTTGCCCGCGACCGAGCCGGTCGCGATCTGGTTCTCGAAGAACTCCTTGAGCTGCGCCTGGTTCACGCCGGGCAGAGGGATCCAGTGCCCGAGCCGGAAAACCAAAAGCATGCCCAGCGTGAAGAGGATCTTGTTCCTCAACTCGACGACGCGAAACACATTGACGAGCGCTTGCAGCATGGTGTTCCGTTCCCCTTCCCCGCCCGGCGTCCAGCCCGATCGGTCCCGGCGCGGGCGTCATGCCCCGCGCGACGATATCACTTCTTCGCGGGCGCTTCCGCCTCCTCGTCGCCGCCGCCGACCGGCTTCTTGGCGCGGGACTTGCGGTTGAGTTTCTTGGTGAGATTCTTCGGCTTGCGGTCGTCGCTGTTGCGGTCCACGCCGCGGACCTTGTCGCGGCGCGTGCCCGACTCGGTCACCTTGCCGCCGGCGCCCTCGATGAGTTTGCGGGCCTGGTCGGAGACGCGGCTGACGTTGACCGTCAACTTCGCCTTCACGCCGTCCTCGCCGACGTCGCCGAGGATCTTGACGTCGCGCGACAGATCGCGGATGAGGCCGGCCTTGATGAGCGACTCGGCATTGACCTCGCCGCCCTTGGCGAACGACGGGTGCTCGAGGATCGCGCGGAGATTGACGATCCAGTAACGCGTCGTGAAGTTGAAGTTCGAGAAGCCGAACTTGCGCAGACGCCGGAAGTACGGCATCTGACCACCCTCGAACGCGAGTTTGGCGCTGTAGCCCGAGCGCGAGCTTGCGCCCTTCTGGCCGCGCCCCGAGCGCTTGCCGCCCGAGCCCGTGCCGCGCCCCACGCGCTTGCGCCGCTTGTTCCGGCCCGCGTCCTTGGTAATGTCGTGAATCATCATGGTGGGGTTCGCCCTTCTGCTTCCGCGATCTGTCGACGCCGCGCTCGGAGCCCGCGTCAACGCTTGTCTGCTGTTCGATCTCGACCCAACTCTTCTCGGTCATCGGCATCCGATCCGGGCGTGAACCCGGGCCGGGAACGGTGCGTGGATCACCCGGCCGCCGGGGCCGGCGCTGCGCCGCCGGCGGA
>CALMQD010000542.1 GCA_937871415.1 uncultured Phycisphaerales bacterium
AATCGAGCCCCCGTGCGCCGCCACGCAGGGCAGGCTGACGCCGAACGCGGCCAATCCACAAACGGCTCGGAGTGCGCGGTTCATCGTGGACCCCATGTGCGCCAAGGCCGCCCGCCGGCCGGTCAAACCGATCGACGCCTGGGCGGAGCGGACTTGGCGATGGTACACGAACGCGGCGGCGGCGATCGCCGGTGATCGGGCCTGGCGGGCCGACGATACCCGGGATCCTGCACCTCCTAACCGGTCGGGGTCTCCACGACGCCGGTCCTTTCCAGTATCATCGCGGGCTCCATCGTCCCGCGTTGTTCCGCCCTGCGGGTCGCAAGGACCGCGTCTTCATGGAACCACTCAAGAAACTCCGGCAGCACCTGCTCACAGGCGTCTCCTTCGCCATTCCGTTCATCGCGTGCGGCGGCATCCTCATCGCTCTCTCGCTGGCATTTGCCCCCAAGATCGACGGAGTCGCGCTCGACCAAAGCCTCAAGCAACTCGAGCCCGAGTGGGCGAGGCACTTCCTGCTCACGACGCTCGCCATCGGCGGCGCCGCGTTCACCCTCATGCTCCCGGTGCTCGGCGGCTACATCGCGTATTCGATCGCGGGCAAGCCGGGGCTGGTGGCGGGGATGGTCGGCGGGTGGTTCAGCGGTCACCTGCGCGTCCCGTGGAGCAACGACCCGGAGGTGAGCGCGGGCTTCCTCGGCGCCCTGGCGGCTGGACTGGCCGCGGGCTATCTCGTGCAGTTCATCAAGCAGATCCCCACACACAAGTTCATCAAGCCGATCATGCCGATCCTGGTCATCCCGGTGGTCTCGGCGGTGGTGATCGGTGCGCTGATGCTGCTGGTGATCGGCCCGCCGATCGCCGCGGCCATGACCGGCCTGAACCACGCGCTGGCGGACCTTCAGACGGGAAGCGCGGTGGTGCTGGCGCTCGTGCTGGGGGCGATGATCGCCTTCGACATGGGCGGGCCGGTGAACAAGGCGGCGTTCTTCTTCGCCGCGGGGCTCATCACCGCGCCGTCGCCGAACTACACGGTGATGGGCGCGGTGGCGGCGGCCATCTGCACGCCGCCCCTGGGGATGGGGCTGGCGACGCTCATCTCCAGGCCGCTGTGGCGGCAGGAGGAACGCGAGTCCGGGCTGGCCGCGCTGGGCATGGGCATGATCGGCATCACGGAGGGAGCGATCCCGTTCGCCGCGGCCGACCCGGTGCGCGTGATCCCCTGCATCATGCTCGGCTCGATGACCGCGAGCACGATCGCGATGCTCTCGGGTGTGGGCGATCACGCGCCGCACGGCGGACCGATCGTCATGTTTGTCGTGGACAACAAGCTCATGTACGCAGTGGCGATCATCGCCGGTACAGTGGTGACGGCCCTGAGCGTGAACCTGGTGAAGAAGCTCACGCCCGGGCGCGCCGCTGGGACGGCCGCAGGAGACCGTGGATGAAGATCGTCGCCGTGACCGCCTGCCCGACGGGGATCGCGCACACCTACATGGCCGCGGAGCAGTTGGAGAAGACCGCGCGCGGCCTTGGGCATCAGTTGCGCGTGGAGACCCAGGGATCGATGGGGATCGAGAACGAGCTGAGCCCGGGGGAGATCGCCGAGGCGGAAGTCGCGATCCTCGCGGTAGACATCGAGGTCGAGAAGCTCGAGCGGTTCGACGGCAAGAAGACCGTGCGTGTTTCGGTGACCGAGGCGATCAAGAATCCCCGGGGGGTTCTCGCCAAGGCCGGCGCGTAGTCGGGCGCGGGAGCGGTCGATGCGGATCGAGCACGAGTTTGTCTGCACGCTGGCCAACGGCCTGCACGCGCGCCCGGCGAGCCTCATCGCCGAGCAAGCCTCCCGGTTCGCGGCCCGCATCCTTCTCGTCCGGCGCGTGACGCCCGAACCGCCGCCCGCGGATGCAAGGAGCGTGCTCTCGGTGATCGGGCTGGACGTGCGCCAAGGCGACCGGTGCACGATCCGAGCCGAGGGCGACGACGCCCGTCCCGCGATCGAGGCGCTGCGGGAAGTGATCGAACTGCGCCTCGACGAGGCCGAGCAGGCCGCCGAAATCGAATCGGCGCGCCTGGCCCGCGCGTCGACGCGGGTTCCCATGGTCGTCCGTGCGCTGGGCGCCCGCACGATTGCGGGCGAAGCGCTCTGCTCTGGGTTCGGCTTCGGCGAGGTGGTCCTGGCGGGCGGGCTCCCACACCCGGCTTCGGTCGTGAGCGCGCCCGCGGGCGCACCGGAGTCCGAGCACACGCGGGCACGCCACGCCATCGAGTCGGTGCGCGACGAACTGCTGGCCCGTTCGCGAACCGCAGCGGCGCCGCCCGAGTCGGCGCTGCTCGCGGCCCACTCGCAGATGGTGCAGGACCCGACGCTGTGGGAGAGCATCTCGGCGGCCCTGGCCCACGGCGCGGACGCGCCGCAGGCTGTCGTGCAGGCGGCCGCGACGCTCGGCGACAAGCTGCGATCATCGTCGAACGCCTACATCCGGGAGCGTGCCCTCGATGTGCAGGACATCGCGATGCAGATCCTGGAGCGGCTGCTGCCGCGAGGCTTCTCATCGGTCCCGGAGTTGGTGCGGGACAGCATCGTCTTCGCCGACGCCCTGACGCCGAACCAGCTCCTGCGCCTGAACCGAGCGTTCCTGAAGGGACTGGTGCTGGGTCCGGTCGGGCGCACTTCGCACACCGCGATTCTCGCGCGTGGCTTTGCGATTCCCTGCATCATCAACGTGGCCCGCCCGTCGACCATCGCCTCCCCGGGCCACCTCGCCGTAGTCGACGCGGAGGGCGGGTTTGTCATCGCGCCGGCCCAACCCGATGTTCAGGCTTATTACGCCCGACTGCAGAACGCGGCGGAGCGGCGGGCCGCACGCCTCGGCGCTTCCGGCAACGGCGCCGCATGCACCCGAGACGGGCAGCGCCTGGAGATCGCCGTGAACGCCTCGACCGCGGCGGAGGTGGAGGCCGGCGTCGCACGCGGCGCTGACGGCGCCGGCCTGTTCCGGACCGAGTTCCTGTTTCTTGAGCG
>CALMQD010000543.1 GCA_937871415.1 uncultured Phycisphaerales bacterium
CGGCGCCTTCGTCGACCTGGGCGGCATCGACGGCCTGCTGCACATCACCGACATGTCCTGGGGCCGCATCAACCACCCCAGCGAGCTGCTCCGCCTGGGCCAGCGCCTCGAGGTCAAGGTCCTCAACATCGACCGCGAGAAGGAGAAGATCGCCCTGGGCCTCAAGCAGAAGGAGGCCTCGCCCTGGGAGGAGATCGAGAAGAAGTACCCCGTCGGCTCGCGCGTCACCGGCGAGGTGGTCAACATCATGACCTACGGCGCGTTCGTCCGGCTCGAGCCGGGCATCGAGGGCCTCGTCCACATCTCCGAGATGTCCTGGACGCGGCGCGTCAACCACCCGTCGGAGATGGTCCAGCCGGGCCAGCAGGTCGACGTGGTCGTCCTCGAGATCAACAAGGACAAGCAGGAAATCTCCCTCGGCATGAAGCAGACCGAGGTCAACCCGTGGGAACTCGTCAGCGAGAAGTACCCCAAGGGCACCATCATCAACGGCACGGTCCGCAACCTCGCCAACTACGGCGCGTTCGTCGAGATCGAGCCCGGCATCGACGGCCTGCTCCACGTCTCCGACATCTCCTGGACCAAGAAGGTCACCCACCCCAACGAGATCTTCAAGAAGGGCGACCAGGTCCAGTGCGTCGTCCTCGACGTGGACCGCGAGAAGCAGCGCGTCGCGCTCGGCCTTAAGCAGCTCACCGAGGACCCGTGGCTCCACGCCATCCCCGAGGCCTACAAGCCCGGCATGGTCGTCCGCGGCAAGGTCACGAAGATCACGAACTTCGGCGTGTTCGTCGAGCTGGAAGCCGACCTCGAAGGTCTGCTCCACATCTCGGAACTGGCCGACCACAAGGTCGAGAATCCCCAGGACATCGTCAAGGCCGGCGACGAAGTGGACGTCAAGATCCTCCGCGTCGACACCGACGATCGCAAGATCGGCCTCTCCCTCAAGCGCGCCCAGTGGGGCGACACCGAGGGGGCCGCGGGCTCCGACACCGGCGAGGGCGGTGCGGGCCAGCGTCGCACCAAGTCGCCCAAGCGCGGCGGCATGGATGACCACGGCGCGATGGGAACCGACAAGATCTCCCTCTGATTCCAAGGCGGCTCGCAGGCCGAATCGCTCGACGGTACTTTCAGCCCCCCGGGTCCAGCCCGGGGGGCTTTTTCGTGCGCCGTCAAACTGGGGTGTTTCAAGCGGATACCCACGCCCCATCGCGGGGGAGGCCGAGTCCTGAGACGGCCTGATTCCTTGGCTTGAACGGACCGAGAACAACCGTTTTGGCCGTCTATCCCTTGAAGTGGCGGGTGTTTACTGATGAAATAGGGCCACCTGTTGAGGGCTTCTGGCCAACTGGCCAGACCTGGTCGCCCGCACGCCGCTCGTTTGCGTTCGCGCGTTCGGTCTCTGCATCAGGGGTTTGTGTCCGTTTTGTCGCCTGCATGGACGCGGCGAGACATCGGGGGCGGGGACGGGGATAGGTTCGGTTCGTCTGGAGGCGTGTCATGATCCGTTCGCTCGTTTCACTCCGTCTGGTTGCCCTCGCATCCGGCGCGCTCGCTTTCGCGTCGGGCGCCTCGGCCCAGACGACCTACACCAACTCCACACCGCTCACGATCACCGACAACGCCGCGGCCTCGGTCTACCCCTCCACCATTGCCGTCGCCGGGGAGACGCTCCCGGCCGGCAAGGTGACTGTGAAGCTCATCGGGCTGACGCACACCAACCCCGACGACCTCGACATCCTGCTGGTCTCGCCCCAGGGCGTGAAGCTGCTGCTCATGTCGGACTGCGGGGGCACGACCGACGTGTCGAACTTCACGATCACGCTCGACGACGCCGCGGCGAACGCCCTGCCCGACAGCGGAGCCCTCACCAACAACGCGACCTACCGCCCGCGCAACGTCGGCGGCGGGGACTCGATCCCGGCCCCGGCGCCCGCCGGGCCTTACCTCACGTCGTTGAGCAACGTGCGCGGCATGGACGCCAACGGCGTCTGGTCGCTGTACATCGTCGACGACAACAGCGGGAACTCGGGCTCGCTCTCGGGCTGGAGCATCACCGTCACACCGTCGGTCTGCGTGACCAACACGAACAACTCGGGCGCCGGCTCGCTGCGGCAGGCGATCCTCGACGCCAACGGCGCACCCGGGCGCGACTACATCTGCTTCAACATCCCCGGCGCCGGCCCGCACGTCATCTCGCCGACCACCGAACTGCCGGCCATCGACTCGGAGACCGTCATCGACGGCTTCACGCAGCCCGGCTCGGACTGCAGCGTCTGGCCCCCGACGATCAAGATCGTTCTCGACGGCCAGAACGGCGCGGGCGACGGCCTGACGTTCACCAACGACGCCGACGGCTCGGCCGTGCGCGGGCTCAACATCCGCCGTTTCGCCGACAACGGCATCCGCCTCGACGGCGCCGACGGCATGGTCATCCAGTGCAACTTCATCGGCACCGATGTGACGGGCGCCGCGGCCATGGCCAACGGTCGGAACGGCATCTACCTCGGCGAACGTTCGGACGGCAACCGGATCGGCGGCGTGCTGCTCGAGAACCTGACCGACCTGGACAACGGCTCGGGTGTTACGCCGGTGGGGCGCAACGTCATCTCCGGCAACCTGCTCAACGGCATCTCGCTCTACGGCGCCGACGACAACACGATCCTCACGAACCTCATCGGCGTCGACGCCACCGGCGGGGCCGCGCTGGGCAACGGGGCCAACGGCATCCTGGTCGACGGCCCGTCGGACAACGACTCCACCGACAACCGCATCGGCACCAACGGTGACGGCGAGTTCGACTTCGAGGAAGGCAACGTCATCTCGGCCAACACGGACCGCGGCATCGCGCTGACCGAGCACTCGCGGCGCACGACGATCACGGGCAACCTCATCGGCCTCTCGCTCAACGGGCTGGTCGACCTGGGCAACGGGAAGGAGGGGATCCAGGTCACCGACTCCGCGGACAACCGCATCGGCGTGGGCGACCCCGCGGTGTACTACGCCGAGCCGAACTACATCTCGGGCAACGGGCGCGACGGCGTCCGATTCTCGGGGAGCGGCGCGCGGAACAACACCGTCGCGGGCAACATCATCGGCCTGAACAAGGCGGGCAACGACGCCGGCAACGACATGGACGGCGTGCAGCTCGCGCCCGACGCCGAGTTCAACACGATCGGGTCCGACAACGACGGCTCGATCGACGAGTACGAGGGCAACACGATCGCGTTCAACGACGGCGACGGCATCTCCGCGCAGTCGAGCAGCCCCGGCGGGCTCGGCATCGCCGACGGCAACATCTTCAGCCGCAACCGCATCTACAGCAACGGCGGGCTGGGCATCGACCTCGGGCCCGACGGCGTCACCGCCAACGACTCGATGGACCCGGATAACGGGCCCAACGAACTCAAGAACTTCCCCGTCATCACCTCGGTGAGCGCGACGGGCACGATCGTCGGCTCGCTGAACTCGACCCCCAACCGCGTGTACCGCATCGAGTTCTTCGCCAGCGCCTCGCCCGACCCCAGCACGTACGGAGAGGGCTCGGAGTTCCTCGGCTCCGTCGAGGTGACCACCAACGGTTCGGGCGACGCCAAGATCCACGCCTCCGTCACCCCGGTCGTCGGCAAACCGTACATCACCGCGACCTCCACCGACCTGCGCGCCGCGGGCTTTGGCCTCAACGACCACAACCCGCAGCCCGACCCCGACTTCTCGCGGGGCACGAGCGAGTTCTCCGGCGTCATCGAGCAGCAGGGCGGCGGGCCGAACCCCGATCCCGACGACCTCTCGGCCGTCACGTGCGAGGACAACTGCGTCGTCATCACGCTCACCGCTCAGAACGCCGCGGGTCTCGACTTCGTCGTCACGACGCGCCCGACCAACGGCAAGCCCGCGCAGTTCAGCGGCCGCCCGCGCGCCCCGACCCCCCCCGCCCCC
>CALMQD010000544.1 GCA_937871415.1 uncultured Phycisphaerales bacterium
CGCCCGGAAGCCGGACCGGGAGGCGCCCCATGAACCGTCGCCTCGAGCGCGTACGTTCCACCCTGCGCGAAGCGGTGCAGAAGGTCATCTCGCGCGGGCTTTCCGACCCGCGGGCGCGGGGCCTCATCACCGTCACCGAGGTCTGGGTCAGCGACGACCTCAAGAACGCCGACATCTTCATCTCCGTGCTGCCCGAGCAGCACCAGGACCTGACGATGCACGCGCTGCGCCACGCGGCGCGGCACATCCGGCGCGAGGCGGGCGAACTCATGGCCCTGCACCAACTGCCCGAGTTCACCTTCAAGCTCGACACGCGGCTCAAGCAGCAGGCCGCGGTCTTCGAGGCCCTCGCCAAGGCGCGCGAGGTGACGCCGATGAACCCGCCGGACGGGAATGAGTCCGCGGAGGGTGAGGACGATTCCGACGCCGCCGGAGAGCCCGGCGCGCCGACGAATGCGAACGACGGGAACGGGGACGGGGGCGCGGGAGGTCGGACGTGAGCGACCCGTGCAGCACCAGGCTGGCTTCGCTCCTGACGACGCTGCGCAAGCAGTTCCCGGATGCGTGCGCGGAGTTGGCCGCGGCTTCGGCGGCCTGCGGGCACGGGCAGGCCGAGCGGAATCCGCCGACGCCCGGCGCTTCGGGTGTGAACGGATCCGCGACGCCCGACGCGCCGGCGGACGCACTGAAATTGCCGGGCGAGGGCACGCCCCCCGGCGCGAGCCCACACCGGCGCGGGTTTGTCGACGAGCGGGAGCACATCCTCTGCGAGTTCATCCGCTCGTTCCTGCTGTGGGAGGCGACGGGCGCGCGGGCCGCGGCGGCGATCCGGCGGCTCGAGCAGGGGCTGGTGGACTTCAACGAGCTCCGGGTGTGCATGCCCGATGAACTGGCGCGGCTGCTGGGCAAGACGTACCCGAGGTGCGAGGAGCGCTGCCTGCGGCTCCGGACGGCGCTGAACGCGATCTACGCTCGCGAGCACCGCGTCACGCTCGAGCACCTGGCTCGCATGAGCAAGCGGGAGACCAAGGAGTATCTCGAGTCGATCGAGGGCGTTCCGCGCTTCGTCAGCGCCCGCGTGCAGCTGCTGGCGCTGTCGGGGCACGCGGCGCCGATCGACGGGCGGATCCACCGCCGGCTGATCGACGCCGAGGTCGTCGGGGCGGACAGCACGCCCGACGAGGCCGCCGGCCAGTTGGAGAAGCGCGTCCGCGCCGGCGAGATGCTCGAGACCTACGCGCTGCTGCAGGCCTTCGCCGATCAGACGCCCGAGCCATCGCCCGACCGGCGCGAAGGCAAGGGCGCCAAAGGCAAGGCCGGCGCCGCCAAGCACCGGGCGCCGCGCGACGCGGGCGAGGCCCGCGCCAAGACCCGGCGCAAGTCGTGACCGCACCCCGAACGAGCCGGAGATCCGCCGTTGGCCGGGCATAACAAGTGGAGCAAGATCAAGCACCGGAAGAAGATCGTCGACGGACGCCGGTCCAAGGTCTGGACCAAGTGCGTCAAGGCGATCATGGTCGCCGCCAAGCACGGCGGGCCCGACCCCGATACCAACCTCGCGCTGCGCTACGCGATCGATGAGGCGCGGTACGCCAACGTGCCGCGCGACACGATCGAGCGCGGCATCAAGAAGGGCGCGGGAGAGCTCGGAAGCCAGAACTTCGAGACCGTCCGCTACGAGGGCTACGGCGTCGGGGGCGTCGCGATCGTGGTCGACGCGCTCACCGACAACCGGACCCGCACCGCCGGCGACGTCCGCAACGCCTTCACCAAGCACGACGGGAACCTGGGCGCATCGGGGTGCGTCGCGTTCCTCTTCGATTCGCGCGGCCAGATCGTGGCGACCATCGAGGCCGAGGACGCCGAGACCTCACGCCGGGGCCGAGCCTCCGGGGCCCCCGCCGCCCCCGCGCTCGACGCCGACCGCGTGCTCGAACTGGCGCTCGAGGCCGGCGCACTCGACGTGCACGAGCCCCCGTCGCCCGAGGATCCCTGGGTCATCCTGACCGACCCGGCGGACCTGCTGAAGGTCAAGCACGCGCTCGAGAAGAGCGCCGGCCCGCGCCTCAAGGTCGAGGACGCGTCGGTGCAGATGATCCCGCAGAACCTCGTCGCCGCCTCGCCCGAGCAGGCGCGGCTCGTGATGGAGCTCGTCGAAGCGCTCGAGGACAACGACGACGTCCAGAAGGTGTACACGAACCTCGACCCCGCGTCGGTCCCGGCCGAGGCCTGAAGCGTCAGGCGTCTTCGTCCTCGTCGGCGGCGTCCTCGCGCTCATCGTGCCAGGCCATCTGGATGGCCTCGAGGATCTTCTCGTTCACCGGGTGCCCGGGCTGTTCGCGGAAGTTCGGCAGCGCTTCGACAAGCCCGCGCAACTGCGTGAAGCGCAGCGTGAGCGGGTCCTTGTCGGGGTGCGCGGCGTGCAACGCCTCGCCGAGGCGATCGACGTCCAGCCAGTGCAGGTGCGGGCTCGGGGGCATCGGGCGATTCCGCGCGCGGTAAGGGGGAGAGAAAAGCGGGCGAGATTCCGGACGGCGGCTAGTGCGGCACTTCCTTGACCGCGTTGCGGTTCCAGGCCGGGATGCGCACGACGATCTGGCCGCCGCCCTTGAGGATCTCGCACTGGCAGGCCAGACGAGAGTTGCGCCGGACGTCGGGCGCCTCCTCGACACGATCCTCCTCGGCTTCGGTCGACTCCGACAGGCGGTCCATGCCTTCCTCGATGTACACGTGGCACGTGGAGCAGGCGCAGACCCCGCCGCACGCGTGCTCGATGTTGATCCCCGACCCCATCGCCAGTTCGAGCAGGTTCAGGCCTTCCTTGGCGTCGACGATGTGGACCGGCTGGTCGGTGCCGGTGACCGAGTGCGGGTCCTCGCAGATGTACTTGACGCTGCACGTGGCCGATCCGGCGTTCACTTTCACTCCGTGGGTGTGCATGTTCGAGTCTAGGAACGTCCCTTGTCCGGCGCGATCTCGGACCTGGGCGGGGGCTGAACTTCCCACACGATCCCGGCGTATTGTCCCTCGAAGCATCCGCTTTCCCCGAACTTGGTCGGAAAAGCGGCGAACCGCCGCGTTCGAGCCGAGGTGAGGGACGGAAGCCCCAGCGCCCCATCCGCCGGGGGCCCCGCAAGACGGGTGGCCCACCAAACTCTTTGCGACTATCCTGATTGGGGGCCTATTTGGGGGCCGTTGGATTGACGATCTTCGTCGGTGAGAACCGTCGGGGAGCGTTCGATGAGCACGCCACGCGCAAGGAATGCGTATCTGCGTCAGGCCGCGATCGAGGAGGCGGCGTCAGGCTTCGACCACCTTCTCACGCCGGACTACTCCGGCCCCGCGATGTCTTCGGCTGTGACTGCGCTGGACTGCAAGGTGCTCGTCCTGAACAAGGCGTTCGTGGCGGTGCGGGTGATCTCGGCCCGCCGGGCGTTCTCGATGCTGTGCCGCGACGTCGCGGAGGTCATCGACTTCGCCGACGGGAAGTACGCCTCGTACCCGTTCGACTCGTGGGCGGAACTGGCGGAACTGCAGCGCCAGTTCGAGCCCGACAAGTACGACTGGGTGCAGACGGTCCGGTTCGAGATCGCGGTGCCCCGGATCATCCGGCTGCTGGGCTACGACCGCCTGCCCGCGCAGGTCGTCAAGCTCAACCGGCGCAACTTGTTTGCGCGCGACCGCAACCAGTGTCAGTACTGCGGCAAGACGTTCGCGACCAGCGAGCTCTCCATCGACCACGTGCACCCGCGCTCTCTGGGCGGCGGCGACTCGTGGGAGAATCTCGTCTGCGCGTGCGTGAAGTGCAACGCGCGCAAGGGCGGTCGCACGCCCGAGCAGGCGGGCATGGCCCTGACGCGCAAGCCCGTCAAGCCCAAGCGCAATCCGCTCATCGCGATGCGCCTGGGCCAGGCCCGCTACCACTCGTGGAAGGCCTTTCTCGACGACGCGTACTGGAACGTCGAACTCAAGTGACCCGCCGAGCAGGATCCGTCGGGGGTGCGCCGGCCTGCGGCCGGGCGGTGTGGCCGCGCGCCCGGGGCCGGGTCGCCGCGAGCCGGGCGATCAACACCAGCGCCAACCCCGGCGCCAGCCAGCGCTCGTCGCGGTCGATGAACCCCAGCCAGTACATCGGCATCGCCGCGAGCACGCAGACCGCGAACACCGCCAGTTTCCGCCGGCCGAGCGGACCGTCGATCCCGCTGTGCGCGGCGCCGTGCCGGTCGCGCGAGGGGATCATGCAGATCCAGACGTAGGCCGGGAAGACCAGGCCGTAGAAGGCCATGAACGAGCGATAGACCGCCTCCGGGTCGCCGATCGCGCCGGGGCGGTTCTGGTCGTGCAACAGAACGACCGACGCAACGAACGCGATCGACCCGAGCAGGAACGGCACGACCCTCGAGCCCGCCGATGGGCACGACCGCGCGTACTCCCTCGCGTGGACGCCGATCGTGTAGACCAGTTGCAGGAACAGGTGCGCGACGAGCACGTACACCGCCCAGGCGGGGATCGCCATGGCGCCCGCCAGGCCCGCGGGCGCGGCGTTGTCGAGCAGATGCACCAGTGTCGGCGCGTAGACAAGCGTGCCGATGATCATCGCGAGGAACAGCACACCGAAGCCCAATGTGAACGCCCGGCGCGCCGGCCGCCGCGCCAGTTCGCGCCGCGCGCGCAGGAACGTCAGGTCGAGGTACGGGCACAGCGCAAAGCCAAAGACGCAGACCGGCGCGAGCAACGCCAGGCCCGCCAGCGACCGCTGCGCGGGCGCGCCATCCCCTGCGCCAAACGCCCAGAAGCCGGTGAACCCGGATCCGGCGCCCGCCCGAGCACCCCACCCCAGCGCCACGAGCAACCCCAGGCTCGCCGCCCACACGAGGGGCGCCCAGCGGCGTCCGGCGAAACAGGCGCCCAGCAGCACCAGATCGGCGCCCAGCACGCCCCACGGCAGCGGGAAGAGCCTGAGCCCGACGAAGTTCAGGAAGCACAACTGGAACGCGATCGTCACGGCCGAGAAGAGCCGGCACGCGTGTCTGTGCCGTTCCAGAATCTCCTCGGCGGCGCCCGGACGCAGCACCCACCCCATCGCCGCCGCCCCGACAACGTTGGGCGCCGCGAACACCACGAACGCCCACGGCCCGTAGTCGCGCACGAGCAGGATCGGCAGGAACATGCCGATGCACCACGTCCAGGAGCAGGCGAGGTAGGCCCCCCAGGAAACAACGGCCCAGCCCCGGGCGCGATCCGAACCGGCCCCGCCGTTCTGTCTGGGGGGGTGGCTGTTCAACGCAAGACTCCGGCCGGGCGGCGCGCGATCAGTTCCACGAGCACCCCTTGGGGGCGTCGGATTGCTTCTGGGGCGCGGCCCGCTTGAGCAGCCGCGCGATGCTGCTCAGCGCGTCCTCGACCATCTCGGCGCGGTCGCGCGGGTCGGGCTCGGCCAAAAACGCGTACCGGGCCGCGGTGTCGTCCATCGGCAGGAAGGTGTACCCCAGCAGTTCGATGAGCACGTTGGCGGGGATCTCGCCCCCCTTGAGGTACTGCACGAACCCCTCGCTGTTGCGCAGGTCGGTGAGCGGCGACTCGCCGAGCATCCGGGCCAGTTTGGCCCGGTGCTCACCCAGCACGTCGTCCTCGACGTTCGCGTCGCCGATCGGCTCGAGGAACGCCGTGCGATAGAGGCGGCCCTCGACCGGCGCCTCTTCCTTGACGATCCGCGCCCGGCAGATGCCCTGCAGCACGAGGTCGTACGTCCCGTCGTCGTGCTGCACGTGGTGCACGATCTGCCCGATGCACACCGCCGGGCGGATCGCGGGACGCCCGTGGTACTCCCGCTTCCAGCGCTCGCCCTCGAACACGCCCATCGCGATCTGGCCCGGGCCGTCGAGCACGTCCTTGACCATCTGGCGGTAGCGCGGTTCGAAGATGTACAACTGGATGATGCCGTGCGGGAGCAGCGTCGCGGTGTTCAGCGGGAATACCGGGATCGGCTTGGCGAAGTTCACATGAACGACTTCGTTGGCGCTCATCCGTTGATTGTAGGGTTCGCGGAGCGGGGCGGGGGTCGGTTGGAACCCCGGACCGGCGTGCGTGCCGGCCGCCCGGGCGGGCCGACATCAGTACGTCGGCACCGGCTCGGCGATCATCTGGGCCGAGAGATTCTCCATCGCCAGGCCCTGGTTCACATTGCCCGCGATGTGGCGTTCGCAGTCCTGGATCACCTCCAGGACGTGCAGCAGGTACTGCTGGTCATCGGTGAGACCCGGAAGCGTCTCCAAGGCCAGCGCCACGAGGTTCACCACGATAAGCGCCTGAAGAAACAGGTCGAGCCAGCGCCCGAAGTGAACATGTCCGTGTTG
>CALMQD010000545.1 GCA_937871415.1 uncultured Phycisphaerales bacterium
AGCCCGGCGTACATCGAGATGACCGCGTCGCTGCTGGAACGGGTCGGCGCGCGGGTGCAACGGGCACGGACCGGCGCCGGTTCGCTCGCGTCGATCGACGTCGCCCCGGCGGTGGACGGGCACGCGGGCATCGGAGCATTCACGCTGGACATCGAGCCCGACGCGAGCGGAGCGACCTACTTCCTCGGTGCCGCGGCGCTGGTCCCCGGCGCGAGCGCGCGCGTCCCCGGTCTCGACGTGGCGGCTTCCACGCAGGGCGATGCACGATTCGCGGATGTGCTGGAGCGGTTCGGCGCGAGCGTGGATCGCGGCGGCCGGGGCGTGATGGTGCGCGGCGGCGCATCGGTCCGCGCGATCGACGCCGATCTCTCGGACATGCCCGACACGGCGATGACCGCGGCGGTTGTCGCGTGCTTCGCGACCGGCACGCCCGACAATCCGGCGGGGACGAGCACGCTCCGCGGGCTGCGGACGCTGCGGGTGAAGGAGACCGACCGGCTCGAAGCGCTCCGGATCGAACTCGGCAAGATCGGCGCAAGGGTCGAGATCGTCGGCACGGGCGGCGACGAGGGGCTGCGGATCACTCCAGCGACGACGCCGGACGCCGCGCCGGTGGTTTTCGAGACCTACAACGACCACCGGATGGCGATGGCGCTCGCGCTCGTCGGGCTCAGGCGACCGGGCGTGCTCATCGCGAACCCGCGCTGCGTGGAGAAGACGTACCCGACGTTCTGGCGCGACTGGTCGCGGCTCTTCGGCGTGGTCGCCGGGAAAGACGCGGGATCGGGCGGCATCGAGTGAGGGCGGCCATGTCGAACCAGGTCGAGCGCGGTGCCGGGCAGTCTTTGTCGCCGCTGTGCGTGTACTGCGCCGCGGGCTGGGGCTCGCGCCCGGCGTACGCCTCGGCGGCGAGGGCGCTGGGTGCGGCGATGGGCCGTCGCGGGATCGACCTGGTCTACGGCGGCGGGAAGCTCGGGCTGATGCGCGAGGTCGCGGACGCGGTCATGGGCGCCGGCGGTCACGTGCTGGGCGTGATCACGCACGACCTGAAGCACAAGGAGGTCGCGCACGACGCTGTCAGCCGCATGGTCGTGGTCGAGACCATGCACGAACGCAAGAAGCGCATGGCGGATGAGGCCCGCGGGTTTGTCGCGATGCCCGGCGGCGTGGGAACGCTCGACGAGTTGTTCGAGATTCTCGCGTGGGCGCAGCTCGGGATTCACAACCGGCCGGTCGGCCTGCTGAACGTCGAGGGGTACTACGACCACCTGCTCTCGTTCATCGGGCACATGGAGCGCGAGGGTTTCCTGCGCGTCGACCCCACCAAGATGATCTGCGTCGACACCGACCCCGAGGCACTGCTGGACAAGATGGCGCGCTACGAGCCGCTCAAGCGCCGCTCGTACGAACAGCGCCCCGGCGCGGGGGCCTGACCGCGCGGCGCGCGAGGCAACGCGCCTGAGTTCCGGTGGAGGGCACCCTTACAGGCGCTCGACGCGCCGGAACCTGCCGGCCACGCTCGGATCGTGCGAGACCAGCAGCAGCGCGGCGCCCTGATCGCGGCACGCGGACTGGATGAGGTCGAGGGCCGCGGCGGCGTTCTCCGGGTCGAGCGATGCCGTCGGTTCGTCGGCGAGCACGAGCGTCGGACGGCAGGCCAGCGCCCGCGCGACCGCGACGCGCTGCTGCTGCCCCACGCTGAGCTTGTCCGGGGTCGCGTGCGTGCGCTCGATGCCCAGCGACGCCAGCAGTTCACGGGCCCGGGCCTCGTGCCGCCCCTTGGGCAGGTCGGAGAACATCAGCGCCGCGAGCACGTTCTCCAGGGCCGAGAAGCCCTGCAGCAGGTTGAAGGTCTGGAAGATCATCCCGACGTGCAGGCCCCGGAACTTGTCCCGGTCCGAACGCTTCAACGCGTGCATGTTCCGCCCGGCGACGTTGATCCGTCCGGTGCATCCGGGCGCGGCTTCGGGTCCGTCGAGGTCGTACAGCCCGGCGATGAGGTACAGGAGCGTGCTCTTGCCCCGACCCGACGGCGCCTGCAGAAGCATCTGCTCCCCCGCGCTCACGGTCAGTCTCGGCAGGTCGATCAGCCAGCCTCCGGGCTCCTCCCCCTCGCGAGCGCGGAAGCGGTAGCGGAGGTCGGTGATCTCCAGGGCGGGCGCGGCGGCAGCCGGGGACGCGGACTGGTCGGACAGATCGGATGGAACGGCGGCGTTGCTCATGGTTCTCGCGGGAGTCTAGGGGCGGGCCGGTTTCTCGCTGCGGAAGCCGCCAATACCGCCCGGCGACGCGCGGCCCCCGAGGGTGCAAGGATTGCAGGCATGAACCCCCCTGACGCAGGCCAGCCGCGCGGATCATCCGGACATGGCGCCCCGACGATGGGCCCGGGCGGCGGGACGCTCCTGCACGGCCCGCGTACCGGACCGGCACCCGGCAACCCCGGCGGGGAGGCGATGCCGATGGGGCCGCTGACGCTCGACCCGCTCGCGGGCCCGCCGATTGCGCCGATCGAAGTCGGGCCGGCGGCTCCCAAGACCCTGGGACGGTCGTCGTCGTGCGAGACCGTGCTGCCCGACGAGAGCGTGTCCCGCCGTCACGCGCAGATCGCCTTCCGCGACGGGCTGTGGTTCGTCACGGACCTGGGGTCGACCCACGGGACGCTCGTCAACGGCACGCGCGTGACCGCGCAGAGCGCGACGCCGATCAAGGCGGGAGACCTGATCGTCGTCGGGCCGTGGACGTTCCGCGTGCGTTCGGGGCCGACGTCGCACGCGATGAACTCGCTGGTGGACGACAGCGCCGGGGCGCAGGCGAGCCGGCAGCGCGTGGAGCGGGTGCAGGAGCGCGAACTGGCCGCGATCACGCAGCAGCGGCTGAACCTGCTCATGGACTGTTCGGCGGCGGTGGTCGGCGTGGAAGACGAGCGGGCGCTGGGGAAGATCATGCTCGACGCCGTGGTGCAGGGGACGGGGTTCCCGCGGGCCGCCCTGCTGCGCGACACGGGGAGCGACGTCGAGGTGATCTGCGAGATCGATCCGATGGCGCCCGAGGGCGTGCAGCGGACCTTCAGCAAGAGCCTGATCCAGGAGGCCCGCAAAGGCGAGATGGTCAAGCTCGTTGTCGAGGACGCGGGGGCGAACGCCTCGGCCTCGATCATGATGCTCAAGATCCAGACGGCGCTGTGCGCGCCGGTGAAGGTCGGCGAGGCGGTCCTCGGCTTCCTCTACCTCGACTCGCGCGCCGGCGAGCAGGGCGGACCGGGGCTCATGCGACGGGCCGGCGCGGCTTCCGGCGGGCCCGGCGGCGGGGGCGGTGTGCCGCACGACGCGGCGACTTTCGTGCAGGCGATCGCCCGGCTCTGCTCGCTGGCGCTGGGCAACCTGGCCCGCGCGCAGCTGGAGAAACGCCAGGCGGAGCTTGTCCGCGACCTCTCGGCGGCGCGCGAGGCGCAGAAGATGATCATGCCCGCCGACTCGGCGAGCATCTCGGGCGTGCGGTACGCGATGCGCATGAAGCCCGGACGCATGGTCGCCGGCGACCTCTTCGACGTCGTACCCCTCGATGAGAACCGCGTCGCGATCTTCCTGGGCGACGTTGCCGGCAAGGGCATCTCGGCCGCCATCCTCATGGCCACGGCCCAGACGCACCTGAACATCTGCCTCCGGCAGCACGCCGACCCGGCCAAGGCGCTGGCGATGACCAACCAGCACATCTGCGCCCACGCCGCGAGCAACAAGTTCATCTCGCTCTTCCTGGGCGTCTTCGACGCGCGGAGCGCGACCCTCAGTTACGTTGACGCCGGGCACGGGTACTGGCTGCTCGCGCACGCCGACGGGTCCGTGTTGCGCGGGAGTGTGCCGGGTGAAGGCGCGGGCGACCAGGGTGGCGGCGGGATCCCGCTCGGCATCGATCCCGAGTTCCCGTTCACGTCGAGGACGATCACGCTGCCCAAGGGCAGCCGCCTGGTGGTGTTCAGCGACGGCGTGGCCGAGCAGCCCGGACCGGAGGGCGAGCAGTTCAGCGTCGAACGCGCGATCGCTGCGCTCTCGAGCACGCGCGACGTGGAGCAGGACGCCCGGACGCTCTTCGACGCGGTGCTGAACTACGCCAAGACGGACTCCCTCGCGGACGACACAACCGTGGCGAGCGTGCAGTTCCTGTAAGAGCCGCCTCCGTGGACACATGCGGGCAATGCAAGCGCTCTCAGTTCGTCCGGCCCCCGGTTGGGTGAGTGCCGGATCACTGCTCTAAGGCCATGGATTCTCCGGTTGGGTGTCGGGAACGACGTGCAGATGCAGAGTTTTTCACGCTCCTCGCGGGGAGTTTGTGGTGAACTCGCGGGATTTCGGCTCCGATACTGGCGTTTGGTCGCAATCGATCCGAATCGTGCAATATGACGGTCCGCACCACCAAAACACCACCCGCCAATGGCCAAGGCGCGCCGCACGTCGGCGAGTCGACGCGTGTGAACTCGCTGGGCCTGTCACGCCCGGAAGTCGAGGCGGTGCTCGACCTGCTCGACGCCGACTCGGCGGCGGGCGCTTCATCCAAGCGGAAAGCGACGCGCATGCCGTTCCGAATGAACGGCGTGAAGATCGAGATCTCCCAGCCCGGGGGCGGGCAGACGCAGATCCTCGTCGCCTGCCGCAACCTGTCGCGCCAGGGCCTGGGGTTCCTGCACTCGAGTTACCTGCACGTGGGCACGCGCTGCAGCGTGACGCTGCCGCACCGCACGCAGGGCGAGGTCCGCATCGCGGGCCAGGTGGTCCGGTGCCGGCACGTGGCGCGTCACATCCACGAGGTGGGGCTGAAGCTCGAAGAGCCGCTGAACCTGCGTGACTTCCTGCGCATCGACTCGCTCAGCGAGCGGTACACGTACGAGAACGTCGACCCCGAGGCGCTCCGAGGGCGGGTGATCGTCGTCCACGAGTACGTCATCGAACGAAAACTGATCACCTCGCTGCTCGAAGGGTCCTCGCTCGACATCGTCGAGTGCAAGTCGATCGAGGAGGGCGTCGCGGGCGCGCAGCTCGGCGCCGCGATCGTCCTCTGCGACCAGACGCTCGAGCACGGGAGCATCGGCGAACTGGTGCGGGCGCTCCGCGAGCAGAGGATCAACGCCCCGGTCGTCTGCACCTGCAACGAGGTCACGCCCGAGGTCAAGCAGGCGCTGCAGGCGGCCAAGGTCGACGGCCTGATCTGCAAGCCGATCGACCGGGAGCGTCTCCTGCGCGTCATCGCGGAGTTCATGTTCGACAGCGGGCGCGAAGCGATCGCCGAGAGCGAGGAGTCGCTCAAGAGCACGCTCGCGGGCGCCGAGGCGCTCAAGCCCCTCATCGAGGAGTTCGTCGCCGACATGCACCAGTTGGCGCCGCGCATCCAGCGGGCGCTGGCCTCCGGCGACGCCGCGGGTGTTCAGCAGAGCCTCGTTCGCATCATGGGCACGGGCGGGAGCATGGGGTACGCGACCGTCAGCAAGGCGGCCGAGGCGGCGCTGCGGGCCCTCGCGGGCGGCGGGCTGCAGAGCGCCAAGCCGTCGATCGTCACCCTCTGCGGGATGCTCAAGCGGGTGCGCCCGTAAGGCCACCGGACCCCGCCCGGGCGGTATGCTCGGGCATGAGCGACACTCTCCGGCGGACAGGCACGGCACCGCTTCCTGAGGCACCGCACGCACGATCGATCTTCCTTCGCAGGCTCGTCGCGACGCTGATCGCGGCATGGACACTGGTCCTGCCCGCGCGGGGCGAGGAGCCCGCACCGAACTCGGCGCCCCCTGCGGATGCGCCCGGCTCGCTGATCGTCTATTGCTCGGCCGACAGCGTGTACTTTCAGCCCGTGCTCGAGGCGTTCACACGGGAGACCGGGATCAAGGTGCGCCCCGTCTTCGACACCGAGGCCACCAAGACGTTCGGGCTCGTGCAGCGCTTGATCAACGAACAGGGCGACGCCGCGATCGCCGACGTCTTCGTCAGTTCGGAGGTGCTGGGAATGATCCGGCTGTCGAACGCTGGGCTGCTCGAGCCCTACATCTGCCAGCCCGCCGAGGAGGCCTTCTCCAAGCGCGGCGGGTATCCACAGATGATGAAGGCTCACGACCGCACATGGACCGGCTTTGCACGCCGGGCGCGGGTGCTCGTGTACAACACCAAGTTCGTGGCCAAGGACGACGCTCCGCTGCGGCTTGCGCAGTTGGCGGACCCGAAGTGGAAGGGCCGGGTGGCGATGGCGCGGCCGCAGTTCGGCACCACGCGCAGCCAGCTCGCCGCGCTGCACATGATCTCGCCGAGCGCCGATGACCCGACATCGGGCTTCTCGCGCTGGCTTGACGGGCTGTTCGCGAACAACGTGCGCCTGTACGACGGCAACTCGTCGGTCGTGCGGGCCGTCGCCTCGGGGGAGGCGTACGTCGGCCTGACCGACAACGACGACGTGCACGCGGGCTGGGCCAACGGCTGGCCCATCGGCATGCTGCGCATCAGCAGCCAGATCGAGGACATCACGCACGACCGCGGCCCATCGCACGATCCGAACGCGGGAACCCTCCTGAACTTCCCCGAGTCCGCGCTGCAGACGTTCCACACGGTCGGGATTCTCAAGTCCTCGAAGCGTCAGACGCAGGCACGCCGGTTCGTGGACTTCGTCCTCTCGAAGCAGGCCGACCAGATCCTCTCGAGCGGCGACGCGAAGACCTACACGTCGTATCACCCGATGCTGCTCGACCCGCTGGCAGGACTGGATGCCCGGATGAAGGCGCCGGACCTGTACTTCATGGACATCGACTACGAGGAGATCGCCCGGCACGCCGACGCGGCGCTGAAGATGTTCGAGGAACGCGAGAAGAAAGCGCGTTAGTGCCTTGAACTACTTCAGCCCGTGAGCAAACCGGGCTCGATCTCGGGCACACGTGCTGACGAGGCCGCGGCCAGCAAGACTGATTGAAACACCCTCGCCTGCTCGTGATGCACATGAACCACCTGTGGTTCCTTGCCGACGGGATCAATGAACAGCGCGTTCTGAGTGAAGTCCGCAATGACTCGGGCGTTGTGGAGTGCAAGTGATCGCCTGACCCGGACAGTACGGCCCCACGACGCAGATTCGAGCACCTCGAGGTTGCCCGGAGTGACTCGCAGGTATTGGGGCTTGTAGACACCCGCAACGATCACCAGGCCGGTGTGCAAGGCGAATCCCGTGAGAAACACGGCGTTCGACGATGCCCACGTCCATAGAACTCCGAACGCCGCGGCGCTGATCGCGACGCCCAGCACCCAGCCGAGCGCGGCGGCTCGTCCTTCGAGTTTCCATATGCGAAATACCCTCGGCTCGAAGGCCTGATCTGAAACCAAACCAAACTCCGCAACGCTCGCGATTTCCCGGGGACGACCGCAGCACCAGAGCCGCCGTGTTTCATCAGGAGTTTGCAGGATTGTGCCCAAGTTTAGTGCGAAGCGGGTCAGCGCACTCCTGCGCCGCCAGAGGCGCGGCACTTGAGCCAACCCGTAGAGCAGGGTTGCAGCACATACCACAGAGACTGCGGTTCGGAACGACCCGGTTCCTCTCGGATTTGCCGACATGAAGAAGCAGCAGAGACCCAGGGAGAAAAGCAAATCCCTCGGCGCGAGCCCGGGCATCCCGCGCGGTCCCGCCCACTTGCCGGGCGCGTTGGCAAATCCCACGACTCCCAAGGCTGTC
>CALMQD010000546.1 GCA_937871415.1 uncultured Phycisphaerales bacterium
CGAACGTGTGCAGCAGGTCGGCCGGCAACAGGGCCAGGAAATCCGCCAACAGGGCCTGGTCCGCCTTCAGGTTCGGAGGCAATTGAAACAGAACCGGCCCGATCCGCCGCGCGCTCCGCAGCGGGTCGATGCTCGTCTTCTTCAGCGCCAGTTGCGCCAACTTCCACAACCCCGCGGCTTTCTTCTCGTCCGTGCACACGTACAGATCGCTCGCGATCTCCCCCAGTTTCCCCAGCACGATCGTGTCCTGGTTGTCGTAATAGCGGTTCACGATCCCCCGCTGGTACGACGTCAGGTGCTGTCCCTTGGCCATGGCCGCTCCTTCCCGGGCGCAAGCGCCCGACCCGTGCACAACCGACAGTCATCATTGGCGTTGCGCCGCCGCGCCACGCGCACCGCCCTGTTTCCCCGCGAAACCGCCCGTTTCCGCGCCCCGACCGCTTATTCTTGCTCCGTCCATGCCCCCCTCCGACCCGCGCGACACCCCCGCCATGCGACAGTACTACCGCTTCAAGCGGGAGCACCCGGGGTGCCTGCTGCTCTTCCGTATCGGCGACTTCTACGAAACCTTCGACGACGACGCCGTCACCATCTCCAAGGCCGCCGGCCTCACGCTCACGCAGCGTACCGAGGGCGTCCCCATGGCCGGGATGCCCTTCCACCAACTCGACACCTACGTACGCCGCCTCATCGACCAGGGCTACCGCGTCGCGGTCGTCGACCAGATCGAAGACCCCGCCGCGGCCCGGGCCCGCGCCGGCGCGGGCGCCATCATCGAACGCGCCGTCACCCGCGTCCTCACCCCCGGCACCCTCGTCGACGAGTCGCTCCTGCAGCCCGAAAGCCAGGCCACGCTCGCCGCGGTCAGTTTCCCCGACGGCGGCGAACGCCCCGACTCCATCGCCCACGCCGCGATCGTCGACCTCTCCACCGGGCGCTTCCTGCTGGTCGATGCGCCCGTCGCCGGGCTCGCCGATGAACTGCTCCGGCGCAGCGTCAGCGAACTGCTCTTTACCGCCGGCCCGGACGGCAACCCGCCGCCGCGCGTGCGACCGGTCCTGAGCGCTCTGGGCATCTCCGGCACGCCCTGCCCCGCGTGGCACTTCCGCACCCAGGAAGCCCACGAGATCGTCCGCGAAGTCTTCGGCGTCCGATCGCTCGGGGGCTTCGGCCTGGCCGACGACGACGCGGCCGTCCCCGCCGCCGGCGCCATCCTCCGCTACCTCCGCACCACCCAGCCCGCGCAGAAAGCCACGCTCGCCCACCTGCAACCCCCGAAGCGCGAGGACCCCGGCGGCTGGTGTGTGCTCGACGCCACAAGCCTCCGCTCCCTCGAAGTCCTCTCCACCCTTCGCGGCGCGAGCGCCGCGCGCCCCGGCGCGCCCGGGCGTTCC
>CALMQD010000547.1 GCA_937871415.1 uncultured Phycisphaerales bacterium
GGCGCGGATTCATTCTCGGATCCAGAACCGGGCGTCGCCGGGGCGAGTAGACCCACAATCCGCGTAGATCCACAACCGGCGGCGGGGGGCAGCGAGGGGGCGGGCGGGGGCGCAATTCGGAGCCGTCATGCTGGAACGTTTTCGAACTGGGCGCGACCGCCGCACGCACGCACGGGTTTCGGTGCTGATCGAAGCGCTCGAGGCGCGGTGCCTGCTGACGTTTGATCCGACGCCGGCGGAGCAGTACATGCTGGAGCTGGTGAACCGGTTCCGCATCAACCCGGCGGCGGAGCTGGGGCTTTTGACGAGCTCGCTGGGCACGCAGGCACGGTCGAACGACCCGGACATCGATAGCGCGCTGCGGTTTTTTCACACCAACGGGACGGTGCTGGCGCAGCAGTGGGCGGAGTTGTCGGCGGTGCCGCCCCTGGCGTGGAACATGGACCTGTACGAGGCGGCGGAGGTCCACAACAACGAGATGATCACGCGCGATGCGCAGGAGCACGAGTTCCCGGACGGGACGACGCTGGTGGGGCGTGCGACCGACGCGGGGTACACGAACTACCGGGCGCTGGGGGAGAGCATCTACGCGTACGCCAAGAGCGTGCTGCACGGGCACGCGGGGTTCCTGCTGGACTGGGGCAACACGCCGACGGGCATCCAGGATCCTCCGGGGCACCGCGAGAGCGCGATCAGTTCGTCGTTCCGCGAGATCGGCATCCGCATCGCGCCGGAGGGGAACCCTTCGACGGGCGTGGGGCCGCTGGTGATGACGCTGGAGTTCGGCGACCGGTTCAACTACGGTGCGGCGGCGCTCCTGGGCGTGGTGTACACGGACATCGACGGGGACAGCGCGTACGACGTGGGCGAGGGGAGCGGGGGGATCACGGTCTCGGCGCAGCGCGTGGGGTCGATGATCGCGCCGACGGTGACGACGAGCCTGAGCGCCGGGGGGTATCAGCTCAAGCTCACGCCGGGTTCGTACAACGTGACGTTCAGCGGGGGCGCGTTCGGCGCGGGGGTGACGTACCGCGACGTGCTGGTGGGCTCGCAGAATCTCAAGCTCGACGCGAAGGCGGGGTACGTGCCGCCGGACCCGGAGATCGAGGTGCGCGGCGGCGCGATGTTCGAGCGGGTGATCGAGAGCGGCGACACGACGCCGGTGCACGCCGACATGACGTACTGGGGCGACGTGAACCTGGTCTCGTCGGGCATTACGCGGACGTTCCTGATCGTGAACACGGGGACGGGGACGCTGCACCTGACCGGGGCACGCGTGACGATCAGCACGGGCGCGCCCAACGAGTTTGTCGTGACGCAACTGCCGGCGGCGACGATCGAGCCGGGCGGGAGCGCGGTGGTGGGCATCCGCTTCCAGCCTGTGGGGCTGGGCGGGCTGCGCGACGGCACCGTGACGGTCTTCTCCGACGATCTGGATGAAGGTCAGTACACGTTCAAGGTGCGGGCGCGCGTGGTCGCGGCGCCGATCATGACGGTGAAGGGCAACGGCGCGACGATCGCCAACGGCGACACCTCGCCGCGCGCGGGGGACCTGACGAACTTCGGCGGGACCAACGTCGTGCAGGGGACGATCGCGCGGGTGTTCCGCTTGTTCAACGTCGGTTCGGCGGCGCTGACGGTGACGTCGATCACGGTCGAGGGCGACGCGGGGGCGGATTTCGGCGTCTTCCCGCTGGCGTCGACGACGATCGGTCCCGGCGCGGCGCTGAACTTCAAGGTGCGCTTCGATCCGACCGCGACGGGTTTCCGCTTCGGCGTGGTGCGGATCGTCACCAACGACGCCCTCCACTCGCCGTGGACGTTCACGATCCGCGGGAACGGGCTGGCGTACCCGGAGATCGAGGTGCGGACGCACACGGGGGTGCCGATCGTCAGCGGGAGCGCGGCGGACGCGGCGCTCTACACCGATTTCGGGCCGCTGGCGGTGGACAACCGCACGCTTGTCCGGATGTACAGCGTGTACAACCTCGGGTACCGCACGCTGAATCTCTCCGGGGCGACGCGGGTGGTGATCTCGGGCCCCCACGCGGCGGACTTCACGGTGAAGACGGACCTGCCGGCGAGCATCGAGCCCGGCGCGAGCGCGGTGTTCCGGATCCGGTTTGATCCGACCGGGGCGGGGGTGCGCAGCGCGATCGCGACGATCCTGAGCAACGACCCCAACGAGGGGACGTACACCTTCGCGCTCACGGGTGAGGGGATCGCGCTGGCGCCGGTTCAGGCCTAACGGGTTCGGGCGTCGATGGTTCGGGCGCAGCCGGTTCCGGCGTCGCTTTGGTTCTGGTGCGGCTGGATTGGGTGTGGCGGTGCGGCGCGGGCCGCGGGACGCTACCGTGGTCACGCCCGACCCGGGAGGATGGGGCGGGCGCGGGGCGGCGGCGAACTCAGGAGTGTGCCATGACGATCAGGCCGAAGGTGCTGGTGCTCGCGGGCTCGACGCGGAAGGACTCGTACAACAAGAAACTGGCGAGGGCGGCGATGGCGGGCGCCGTGCACGCCGGGGCCGAGGCGACGTTCATCGACCTGGCCGACTATCCGCTCCCGCTGTTCGATGAAGACCTGGAGAAGCAGGTCGGGATGCACGAGAACGAGAAGAAACTCAAGGACCTGTTCAAGAGCCACCACGCGCTGCTGATCTCGAGCCCCGAGTACAACTCGAGCATCAGCGCCGTCCTGAAGAACGCGATCGACTGGATCAGCCGTCCGACCGGCGACTCCAGGCCGCTGGAGGCTTTCGCCGGCAAGGTGGCGGGGCTGATGAGCGCCTCGCCGGGTGCGCTGGGCGGCCTGCGCGGGCTGGTTCACCGGCGTTCGATCCTGGGGAACATCCAGGTGCTGGTGATCCCGGACCAGTTCGCGCTGGTCAAAGCGCACGAGGCGTTCGACGATCAGGGTCGTCTGAAGGACGAGAAGCAGCGGGCTTCGGTCGAGGCGATCGGGCAGAAAGTGGCCGCCACCGCCGCGCGCCTGCACGGCTGACCCGGAGCGGGCCTGCGGAGGGTTGGTGGGAAGTGCGCTCGGGTCAGTCCTGCCACGCGCGGGTGACGATGCCGTCCTTGATCTCGACGACGGTGGAGCCGGTGGTGGTGACGTTGTCGTCGCTGTGGACGAGGAAGATCACGCCGCCGCTGGAGCGCTTGGTCTTGGTGTAGGTCCAGCGCCAGACCTCGGTGCCGTCGTCGAGGGTCTTCTTGCTGTCGGGCGCGCCGAGAGAGGCCTCGACCCACTCGGCCCTGGTCTTGCCGGGCTCGATCTTGTTGAAGGTCTCCTTGCCGACGACGCTTCCCGAGATGTACTGGTTGGAAGATCCGCTGACGAGGCAGCCCGAGAGTGTGCCGGCGGAAACGGCGAGGATCGCGGCGGCGGCCAGACGCGTGGAGAGGCTGCGGACGTGTGCGTGAAGGCGGGGCATGGGGGTCTCCTGTTCGAGTGTGTGATCGGGTGGGCGGAGGTTGATCGCGAGTCTACTTGTTAGCCCACGCAAACAACAAGTTTCATGTGTCGGATCCCGAAGGCTCCTTCGCCGGGCGCGATCTACGCTTGATTCCGGCCTGGGCGGTGTCGATTGCACACCCGGGATGAGCCGCCGAGGTCGGATCGGCACGCAAGATTTGAATGGATAGGCAGTTACGTTCTGCTGGTCCGGCGTACACGGACGGGCGGCCGAAGGGGGCGGAAGGGCTGGGTGACGGAGAGATGGTCGTGAGCGACCCGCAGGCGCAACCCGGTCCGTCGAACACCCCCCGGTCCGGCGCCGAGTGGCTGGCGCGCGTGAAGCGGGCGACGCCCACGCCGATCAAGGCCGCGATCAAGCGAGCGACGGGCGAGCGAACCGAGGCCGAGGCGCCTGCGGCGGGCGGGGGGCGCCGGCGGTACCGGCAGGCCGACGCGTGGACGGGTGACCGGTTCACGTTTCAGGCCGACGGGCGGACGCACCGGTGCTTCTTCATCACGGGTTGCTACAAGAGCGGCACGAACTGGGTGCAGAACATCCTGAACCTGCACCCGATGGTCAACTGCAAGGGCGAGTTTCACTTCGAGGCGCTGTGGCGCGGCTACGAGTCGTTCACGGCGCAGCCGTGGTTCCTGGCGAGCCGGCCGCGACTGAAGGAGATCGCGACGGACTCGGTGCAGGACATCGTGCGCCGGATGATGTACGCCAAGACGCGCGACAAACCCGGGGCGCTGTGGCTGGGCGATCGCACGCCGCGGAAGATGGTCGAACTGCTCCCGGGCGCGCCGATGGTGAACATCCGGCGCGACGGGCGCGACGTGATGGTGAGCTGGAACTTCCACCACCTGCGTGTGAAGAGCGCGGACCGGGTGTGGGAAGGTGTTCGGCCGCTGGCGGAACGGCTGCTGCCGGAGTTCCGCGCTGATCCGGCGTCGTTCGAGAAGCGGGGGAAGGGGTTTCTGTACGACGAGACGTGGTTCCGTGCGCACGCGCGGATCTGGGGCGAGAACGTGCTGCACGATCTGGAGGCGGCGCGGCGCCTGCGCGAGCGCGGCACGCCGCTGCTGGAGTTGGAGTACGCGCGGATGCACGCGGACGTTGTGCGGGCGCGGGCGGATCTGTTCGGGCTGCTGGGGTTGAACGAGGGCGACGCGGCGCCGCTGAGCACGGAGAGCAGGACGCTGCCGGGGTTCAGGGAAGGAGCGGTGACGTCGTTCTATCGCAAGGGGACGACGGGGGAGTGGAGGGAGTATTTCGACGAGCGGCTGGTGCGCTGGTTCAAGGAAGAGGCGGGGGAAGCGCTGGTGCGGGCGGGGTACGAGGCGTCGGGAGACTGGTGAGGCGGGGAAGGGAGGGGTGTCTGGGCCTAGGCTTGATCGATGCTGCGCCCGACCGGTTCCGCGCGTCGGGACTCTGGCGCGGGCGTCCGGAGGTTGATCGCTGGAATGAGCCCGATCCGTCGCATGATCCGCAAGGCCATGGGCAGTGGGGAAGACTCGTCCGGCGCGGGCGGGGCGGCGGGTGCGGGCGCGGCGA
>CALMQD010000548.1 GCA_937871415.1 uncultured Phycisphaerales bacterium
TGTCGGTGGGGAATGTCTTATCGATCCCGTTTGCGCGGGTGGAGAGCGTGGAAGCGTTGAGCCGTGCGCGGGGCGGGGCCGGTGCGCCGCCGGGCGGATGGGAACTGTGGGCGCTGTCGCCGCGGGGTGATGCGGAGCCGCTGCGGGCCGCGGTGGAAGAGGTTGCGCGCGCCCGGCGCGCCGGAGCGGCGCGGCGCGTGGCGCTCATGCTGGGGTCGGAGGGGCCGGGGCTGTCGGCGTCAGCGATGGCGTGCGCGGACAGGCTGGTGCGGATCCCGATGCGGCGTTCGCACGAGAACGTGGACTCGCTCAACGTGGCGGTGGCGGCGGCGATTGCGCTGCACGAGCTCGGGAGCGCGATGGAGGTGGAGTGAGAGGGGAGGGCGGAGGACCTGTTACTCCTTCGGAGTTTCAGAGTCGCCGAGGATGAGGGTGCGGAGGAAGTCGCGGTCCTCGTAGGGGGCCTGGCCCCGGAGTTTGCCGAAGCGGACGACGGTGAGTTGGAGGTCGGGCAGGATGTAGAGTCGCTGCTTGCCGAGGCCGGCGGCCATGACGCCGATGCTGGTGACGCCGAACTCCCGGGACAACTCGGAGGCGCCGCGTGCGGCGCGCTCGCGGTGGGCGTCGCGCAGGCGGTCACGGATGCGGTCGCGGAGACGCCCGCGCGGGGCGTCGGTGCTGGTTGTGCCGTCAGCGTCGGCGGGCTTGTCGGACTTGGCGGGCGTGAGGCCGAGGCGGCCGCGGCGTGCGATCTCGTCGCGACGGATGGCGTCCTCGGGGTTCTCGTCCTGCTCGGAGAGGAGCCACCAGGTGAGGCCGTAGTTGGCGTTGGTGGTGCTGGGGACGAAGAGCTGGGCGAGGAGGTCGGGTCTGAGGAGTTGCTCGTCGCCGACCTTGCCCTGGTTGCGGACGAACTCGCCGAAGACGGCCCAGGAGCGGGCGTCGAGCATGCACCCGCCGGGGAGGTTGGGCGCGCCGGAGGGGTCCTTGCCGAAGTAGGGCTTGATGTGGATTTTGGAGAAGAGTTTGCGGTCGAGGTACTCGACCACGTCCTCGTCGCCGGTGTCGGCGGCGTGGAGTTTGCGTTTCATGAGTTCGCCGAAGGCGTAGAAGGACGCGGAACCGTAGATGAACTTCTCGCCGGGCTTGGCAACGAGCGGAGCGGTCAGCGCATCCTGCGCGTGGTCGAGGACGGGCGAGCGCTTGCCGGTGCGGAAGGCTTCGAGCCCGTCCTGGCGCGGGTCGAGCCCGGCGGAGAGGGAGAGGAGTTGGCGGACGGTGATGCGCGACTTGTCGGGGTCGCTCTTCCACTCGGTGAGCGTGTCGGAGGCGCGTTCGTCGAGTTGGAGCAGGCCGTCCTGGATGGCGAAGGCCGCGGCGATGCCGGAGAAGCTCTTGGTGCCGCTGGCGAGGGGGTGCGGGCGCGAGAGGGGCCAGTCGCCCTGGGCCTCTTCGAAGACGACTTTGCCGTCGAGCATGATGAGGACGCCTTCGCCCTCGTTGCGGGCGGAGTACGCGGCGGCGGCCTTGCAGCGGTTGAGGAACTCGGGGTCCTTGGCGAGGTCGGGGAGCGGGCGCTTGGGCGCATCGGCGTCGGCGTGCGCGCCGGGCTTCTCGGGTTTGGATGCGCTGTCGGGCGCCGCGGCGAGGGCGACAGGAATCGCGCCCAGACCGGCGGAGAGGAGTGAGGCGCGAAGGGCGGCGGCGGCAAGGAAGCGCGGGGGAAGGGGCATGCGTGGGGCTCCGGTGTGCGTGTGGCTGATCGGCTCAACGCGGCGGCGGGAGTGAGATTGCGGCGAGGAGTCGGGTCACTGCGCGGTTACACTGGGACGCGATGGACGAGAAGACTGTGAAATCGGGGTCTGAGAAGCCAGCGGAACCGAAGCCGGACGCGGGGCACACGGCGCTGCAGGCGCCGTGGCGGCTGGAGTATCTGGAGCAGGCTGACAAGGCGGAGGGTGCGCGCGCGGCTGCGGCGGAGACGGGGGCGGGGGCGGGGGCGGGGGGGAGCGGGTCGTTTCTGCTGGACTACTGGAACCGGCCGCACGGGGATGAGGCGAATCACGTGGTGGTGCGGACGGGTGAGGGGTTGATCCTGCTCAACGCGTTTCCGTACACGTCTGGGCACTTGCTGGTGGCGCTGGGGGAGGCGCGTCCAACGCTGCTCGATTACACGGCTCAGCAGCGTGCGGCGCTGTGGCGGCTGGTCGACCTGGCGATGGCGCTGATGTTGGACACGCTCCGCCCGCAGGGGGTAAACGTCGGAGTGAATCAGGGGCGTGCGGCGGGGGCGGGCGTGCCGCAGCACTTGCACGTGCACCTGGTGCCGCGCTGGGGCGGGGATGTGAACTTCATGAGCGTGGTGGGACAGGTGCGGATCATCCCGGCGAGCCTGGAACTCATGGCGCAGCGGTACCGCGCGGCGTGGCGCGATGGCGGGGGCGAGGCGGGGTGGGGGACGCGGCTGCAGGGCTGAGGAAAGGAAAGAGCCACGAAGCCACGGAGCCACGAAGGGAAAGCCGATGCGAGGCAGGCGCGAACAAGAACAACCTCGCTTATGGCCAAGCAAAGATGGACTACTTCTTTGCGAACTCTGCGTCATGGAGTCTCTGCGTTGCGGCCGATGGCGGAAGTTTGGCACGGATTCACGACTGCGCGACGGAGACGAAGAAGTTGCGGAGTGGAGTGACGCATGACGGTTTCGTACTGGCGGCGGCACGCGGACAAGCCGACGAAGATCGAGGCGGACCTGTGCGTGATCGGCGCGGGGGTGGCGGGCGTGTCGGCGGCGCTGGAGGGTGAGGCGCGCGGGCTGAAGGTCGTGCTGCTGGAGCGGCACGCGCTGGCGAGCGGGGCGAGTTCGCGGAACGCGGGGTTCCTGATGCGCGGGTGCGCGGACCACTACGCCGACGCGATCCGGGTGTACGGGCACGAGCGGGCGCGGGCGCTGTGGGCGTGGACGGAGGACAACCTGCGCCTGCTGCGGGCGCTGGGGATCGAGAGCCTGGCGAGTTACCGGCGCGTGCCGAGCGCCTTGCTCGCGCTGAACGCGGCGCAGGAAGCGGAACTGCACGAATCGAGCGTGCTGCTCGCGCGTGACGGGTTCAGGGTGGGGTGGAAGACGGCGGCGGAGGTACCGGAATCTCAGCGCGACCTGGCGTGGGCGGGCGGGAGAATCCGCGCGGCGCTGTACAACCCGGACGACGCGTCGGTGAACCCGGTGGAACTCATGCGGATGCTCGCGCGCGGGCTCAAGTCGCCGATCCACGACCACCAGGAGGTCTTCGGGATCGACGCGTCGAGCGACCGGGCGGTCGAGGTGCTGACGGGGAACATGCGCGTGCAGGCGGCGCGGGTCTTGGTGTGCACGAACGCGTACGCGGGGCTCTTGAGCGCGGAACTCGGGAGGCTCGTCACGCCCCGGCGGGGACAGATGATGGCGCTGAGCATTCCCGGGGCGCGGCTGGATGCGTCGTATTACGCGAACCACGGGAGCGAGTACTTTCGGCAGACGAGCGAGGGGCAGGTGGTGCTGGGGGGCTGCCGCACGTACTTCGCGGAGCACGAGACCGGGTACGAGGATCGAACGACGGAGCGGGTGCAGTCGGCGCTGGAGCGGTTCGCGGGTGAGGTGCTGGGGCTGGACAAGCGGCGGGACTGGACGATCACGGCGCGGTGGTCGGGGACGATGGGTTTTTCGCCGGACGGCCTGCCGCTGGTCGGGCCGGTGCGCGATCTGGACGCGCGCGGGCGGGTGCACTTCTGCGGGGGGTTCACGGGTCACGGGATGTCGCTGGGCGCGAAGACGGCGCGGCACGCGGTCGAGCGGATGCTCGAAGGCGGGGAGAGTTTGTTTGGGATGGAGAGGGTGGGAAGTGAGCGGTGAGTAGTGAGTAGTGAGTAGTGAGTAGTGAGTGGTGCGCGGCGAAGCGGCGAGGCGGCGAAGCGGCGAAGCGGCGAAGCGGCGAAGCGGCGAAGCGGCGAAG